>DATLQK010000085.1:0-28330 GCA_035535195.1 Gaiellaceae bacterium
GCGAGCTCCACGAGGCGATCGAGGAGACGCGCGGCCAGAGGTACGCTGAGCTCCTGGACGAGGTGCAGCCGTTCGACCAGGCACACGAGCTGATCCAGGAGCTGAAGCAGCGGGAAGCGACCGTCGTCCTGGCGAGCTCCTCGCCGCAGGATGAGCTCGACCACTACCTCGACCTGCTCGACGCGCGCGACCTCGCGGACTCGTGGACGACGAAGGACGACGTCGACGCGACGAAGCCTGCGCCGGACCTCGTCGAGGCCGCGCTCGAGAAGGCGGGGACCCGCGAGGCGGTGATGGTCGGGGACACGCCCTGGGACGTCCAGGCGGCGAGCAAGGCCGGGGTCGCCACGGTGTGCGTGATCAGCGGCGGCTTCTCGCGCGCCGAGCTCGAGGAGGCCGGCGCTGACGCCGTTTACGTGAGTGTCGAGGAGCTCCGCGGGAAGCTCGACGAGACACCGCTATCCTTCGCCTAGCGCGGTGGCGGTAGCTCAGTTGGTAGAGCCCCGGGTTGTGGTCCCGGTGGTCGGGGGTTCGAGTCCCCTCCGCCACCCCTGAAGGTTCTCTCCAGCCGCGTCTTTCCCGGCCCCGCTTGGGGCGAACTCGACGACGTCGAGTACTTCGACCACCCGCTGACCGAGAAGCGGCCCGACGTGGAGGCGCTCGCCGTCGTCGCGGAGCTGGTCGACGACACGCTCCTCGACCTGCTCCCGTCGCTGCGCGTCGTCGTCAACTACGGCGCCGGCTACGACCTGGTGGACGTCGAGGCGGCGCGACGCCGCGGGGTCGTGGTGACCAACACTCCGGGCGTCACGTCGGCCGCCACGGCGGACCTGACGATGGCGCTGCTCCTTGCCGTCCGGCGACGAGTTGTCGCCGGCGACCGCTTCGTCCGCTCCGGGCGCTGGGGGAGCGACTGGGCCGACGAGCCGCTCAAGGGAGACGAGGTCGCCGGCTCGACCCTCGGCATCGTCGGCCTAGGGCGCATCGGCACCGCGGTCGCGCAGCGCGCCCGCGGCTTCGACCTCAGGGTGCTCCACACCCGTAGCCGGCCGGACGGGAGCCCGGGCTATCGCCCGCTCGACGCGCTCCTCGCCGAGGCGGACATCGTCTCGCTCCACGTCCCGCGGTCGGAGGAGACGCATGCGTTGATCGACGCGGAGAAGCTCGCGTTGATGCCGGACGGCGCCTGCCTGATCAACACCTCCCGCGGCCAGATCGTGGACGAGCCCGCGCTCGTCGCCGAGCTCGTCTCCGGTCGCCTCCAGGCCGGCCTGGACGTCTTCGCCTACGAGCCGAGCGTGCCGGCCGAGCTCCTCGAGCTGCCGAACGTCGTCCTGACGCCCCACCTCGGGACTGCGACGGAGGGGACGCGGGAGGCGATGACGCGGGTGCTGGTCGACAACCTGCTCGCCGTCGAGCGCGGCGACCGGCCCCCGAACGCCGTCTAGCGGCCCCAGCCATCGGGCGGCATGAACCGGCCCGGCTGCGCGTTCCAGGTGTCGCGCTGCTCGACGACGCGCCCATCCGGCCCGAACCGCAGCGTCGCGGTGCCGGCGATCGTCTCGTCCGCCCCGCGGAAGCGGACGACCCCCCAGTACTCGACGGCCGCGCGGTCGCCCTCGACGACGGGCTCGCCGAACCAGCACTCGGCCTCGTCCTGCTCCCCGAAGGCCCACTCGGCGTACTCGCGCGGCGCCTGCAGGTCGCGGAACGGCTGGGACCGGAAGCTTGCCCCTTCAGCGTAAACGGCGTCGAGCGGCGTCGGGTCGCCCGCGACCCACGCCGCCTCCCACGCCTCGACCCACGCGCGCACGGCTGCCGCGATTTCCACCCCGCTACTCTGACCCAACCCGGCCCCGTAGCTCAGTGGATAGAGCGGCAGACTTCGAATCTGCGTGCGGAGGTTCGACTCCTCCCGGGGCCACTCTCGAGCAGACGCTGCTGCTACGTCCCGGCGCGCGCCGCCGCGTGGAGCTCACCTGCAGGGGCCGCCTGGGGTCGCATGACGCCGGCGGCCGCGTAGGCGTCGTCCTCGTCCAGCGTCTCGTGCTCGAGCAGTGCGTTCGCGAGCGCATCAAGCTGGGCCCGATGCTCCGTCAAAAGGGCGACGACCTGGTCGTACGCCTCCGCAACGATGCGGCGCACCTCGTCGTCGACGAGCTTCTGGGTCTCCGGTGAGACCTCCGCGGCGCCGGGGAGGAAGGGCCCGGACCCGTCGCGGGGGATCACCGAGACCGGCCCGAGCGCGTCGCTCATGCCCCAGCGCCCGACCATCTGCCGGGCGAGGCCGGTCAGCTGCTCGATGTCGGACTCGGCGCCGGTGCTGATCTCGCCGAAGACGACCTCTTCGGCCGCGCGCCCGCCGAGGGCGACCTTGATCTTCGCGAGGATCTCCGGCGCCAGGTAGTTGAAGCGGTCGGCGTCGGGGGCCGCGAACGTCACTCCGAGCGCCATCCCTCGCGGGATGATCGAGACCTTGCGCACCGGGTCCGCGCCCGATGTCAGCATCCCGACGATGGCGTGCCCGCCCTCGTGGTACGCGGTTCGCCGGCGATCCTGGTCGCTCATCAGCACCTGACGCTCCGCGCCGAGGACGATCCGCTCGAGCGAATCAGTGAGGTCGGCTTCCTCAACCACGTCGTGCCCGCGGCGCGCCGCCGTGAGCGCGGCCTCGTTCACCAGGTTCGCGAGGTCGGCTCCGACCATCCCCGGGGTGGTCGCCGCGATGCGTGCGAGATCGACGTCGGGCCCGAGCGGGACCCCGCGGGTGTGCACTCGCAGGATCGCCTCGCGCCCCGTACGATCGGGCGGCTGGACGGCGACCCGGCGGTCGAAGCGCCCTGGCCGAAGGAGCGCCTGGTCGAGCACATCGGGACGGTTGGTCGCTGCAACGACGATCACGCTCGTCCGCGAGTCGAACCCGTCCATCTCGGTCAGGATCTGGTTGAGCGTCTGCTCCCGCTCGTCGTTGCCGCCGCTGAAACCGGCGACGCCGCTCGTGCGCGAGCGGCCGATTGCGTCCAGCTCGTCGATGAAGACGATCGCCGGAGCGTGCTCCTTCGCCTCCTTGAAGAGGTCGCGGACGCGGGCCGCGCCGACTCCCACGATCGCCTCGACGAACTCCGACGCAGCCAGCGAGAAGAACGGAACGCTCGCCTCGCCGGCGACGGCGCGTGCGAGTAGCGTCTTGCCCGTTCCTGGCGGCCCGGAGAGCAGGACGCCGTGCGGGATCCGGCCGCCGAGCCGTCGGTACTTCTCCGGGCGGCGCAGGAAATCGACGACTTCGCTCAGCTCATCCTTCGCCTCGTCGATCCCGGCGACATCCGCGAAGGTCACCTTGTCTCCCGAGGGCTCGTAGCGGCGCGCCCGCGACCGCCCGAACGAGCCGAGGGCGTTCTGCACGTTCCCCGCCCGGCGGAACAGCCAGAAGATGAGCACGACGAACACGATTGTCGGCCCGAAGCCGAACAGCAGCGTCTGCCACCAGGGCGCGCCGCGCTCGAGCGGCTCCGCGTTGACCGTGACGTCGTTCTCCTGGAGCAGCTTGGAGAGCTCGTCGGTGTTCGCGAAGGCCGGAATCTCGGTTCGGAAGCGAGCCGTCGGCTTCGAGTCCTCGAAGGTCACCTTCTGCTTGAACTTCCCCTGGATGTCCGTGCCCTTGGACGTGATCTCACCGACGTTGCGCGCGCTCACCTGTTGCAGGAAGAACGGGCTGTACGGAACACGGACCCGGGATTCGGGCTTCATGTACCGGCTGCTGATAAACAGGTTGAGCGAGAGCAGCACGATGAAGAAGACGAGCCACCGAGGTGAGAGTCCGAACCTGGGACGCCGGGGCGGCGTCGGCGACGATCCTCGCGGCCTCGGCGGCGGCTCAGCTGCGCGGTCAGCCTGTTGCGCCATCTCCTCCTAGGCTACTCCGGCATCGCCGTTTCGACCGTCTTCAGGTCCGGCGCAACGCCTCGATCGGCGCCGTCGGAACGATCCCCTCCACCCGGCGCGCCTGCTCCGCGTTCAGCGTGACGAACGCATCTGCCTGCAGCTTCGTCAGGGCGACATACTCGGTGTCGTAGGTCTCCGCCAACCCGAGCTCGTCTGCGAGCTTCCAGGCCAGGCGCCGGAGCACCGCGTCGCCTAGGAGGCGGATCTTGATCGCCTGCATGCGGTCGAGGCGGTCGAGGGCGGCCTCCGACGAAAGCTCGCCTCGATGGACGGCCTCGTGCAACGCCGAGAGCGTCTGGGAGCGCAGGAGCGTGGGAGCCAGCAGCTCGTGCTCGTCCGGGACCTCGTACGCCTCACTCGCCAGCTGGAGGACGACGCCGCAGTCGACGACGAATCGCGTCATGCGGCCATCCTCTACGTTTCTGCCGAGCTAGCGATGGGAGGAGGCTCAATGAGCGGGTATGCGGTTGCGCACCTCGACGAGATCGACGAAGCCAGCGACGGGCGCGAGCCGTGGCGGCCGGTCCGGCACCACCTCGGCATCACCGCCTTCGGCGTCACCGCCTGGACCGGCAAGCAGGCAGGCGACCGGATCATCAACGAGCACGACGAGTCCGACGACATGCAGGAGGAGCTCTACCTCGTCCAGCATGGTCGCGCGAGGTTCGAGCTTGACGGCGAGCCCGTGGACGCGCCTGCCGGGACGTTCGTCGTTGCGCGGCCGGGTGTGAAGCGAACGGCGTTCGCCGAGGAAGCCGGCACCACGATCGTCGCCGTCGGGGCCACGCCCGGGGAGGCGTACCAGGTCAACGGCTGGGAGGTCTGGGCCCCGTTCAGGCTGCAGTACGAGGCCGGCGAGTACGCGGCCGTTGCGGACGCCGCTCGCCCGGAGATCGAGGCCAATCCCCAGTACGCCCTTCCGATGTACAACCTCGCGTGCGTGGAGGCGCTCGCCGGCCGAACGAGCGACGCGATCGAGCACCTCCGCCAGGCGGTTCAGCGGTCCGAGCAGCTGGGCGAGTTCGCGACGGGCGACTCGGACCTCGACTCGATCCGCGACGAGCCCGCGTTCAAGGAGATCGTCGGCGCTTGACCGGCTACCGGTAAGTCTCGATCAGCGCGCGGCCCATCGCCTTCGCCCGCTGCGCCGCCTCGGTGTCGCCCTCGCCTGCAGCGACGATCGATCCCTTCATCAGGATGTGCCAGGAGTGCGCGAAGGTCTCCGGCTCGCGGAGGGCTGCTTCCGTTGCGAGGCTCGCGAGAAACGCGCGGATGTTCGCGAGATGCAGAACGCTGGCCCGGCCGATCGGGTGATCCCGATCGGCCCACTCCAGCATCACGTTGATGAACGAGCAGCCCTCGAAGTCGTCCTGGTGGAACCAGTCGTCGAAGGCGTCGAAGATCGCAAGCAGCTGGCCCTCCGGCTCGGCTGCCCGCGATCTCGCCTCGCGCTCGACCCACTCGCGCGTCCAGAGCTGCTCGCGACGGTCGAGGAAGGCGAGCACGAGCTCGTCCTTCGATGCGAAGTGCCGATAGAGCGTCGCCTTCGCGACGTCCGCCCGCTCGCGGATCTCGTCGATTCCGACGGCGCGGACCCCGCGCTGCGAGAAGAGCTCATAGGCGCTTTCGAGGATGCGCTCGCGGGCACTCGGCGCCGGCGACAGAAGCGCGTCAGCCATCCCGCCGAGTCTAGCGACGGCCAGGTTCGTCTCCGGGGCACGCTCGGCCCGATCAGCGTGCCCTACGACTCTTGCTGGTCCGGCTCCTGGTCGGTCTCGAGCCGCTCCGCGGCCTCGTCGCGCTCGGCCTCTTCCTCGAGGCGCTGCTCCTCGAACTTCGTCACGTCGCTCTCGCGGCTCTCGCGTTCGCGGTCGGCCCGATCGGTCATGCGGCCGCTCTACCCGGCGGCTCTATCCTTCAATCACGCGGGCGTGGCGGAACTGGTAGACGCGGCGGGTTTAGGTCCCGTTGGATCGAAAGATCCTTAGAGGTTCAAGTCCTCTCGCCCGCATCCCCGCGTGCTGGCCGGCCGCCTCGCGCCCGGGCGGAGCCCGTGGCTGTAGCCACGTGTGAAAACCCCTTCAAGCGGGTACGAGAGCGGGAGCAAGGCCTTCCCGGCGTCCAACGAAAGGAGGGCGAGATGTATATCGGTGGTGGGGTACTTCTTCTGATCCTCATCATCCTGCTGATCGTCTGGCTCTTCTAGCCGGGTCGGCAGGGATCGCTTCCTAACTGAAAACGGCAGTCCCCCGGGCGGCGCGGCCGCTCGGGGGACTGCTGGCACAATGGCCGTCCTGTGAAGGCGACGGTCGAAGAGCTCCCCGAGAGCAAGATCCGGATGACCGTCGAGGTGCCGAGCGGCGACGTCGAGCATGCGATCGACCACGCCGCCTCCGACCTCGCCGGCAGCCTGAGGATCCCCGGCTTCCGCAAGGGCAAGGTGCCCATGCCGGTGCTGCTGGCGCGCGTCGGCAAGGACCGCCTCTACCAGGAGGCGGTCGACAGCCACATCGGGGGCTGGTTCCGAGCGGCGCTCCGCGGGACGAACGTCCGGCCGGTTCAGCCGCCCGAGTACGAGTACGAGCTCCCGGACTCGCCTTCCGACACCTTCCAGTTCACGGCGACCGTCCCGGTCCAGCCGAAGCCCGAGCTGCCGGACTGGTCGGTGCTCGAGGTCCCGCGCTCCGATCCCGACGTGCCTCAGGAGCTGGTCGACGCGGAGCTCGAGATCCTGCGCTCCACGGTCGCCGACCTCGCTCCGGTCGAGGGGCGGCCGGCGCAGGAGGGCGACGTCGTCGTCGTCGACCTCGTCTCCGACGACGGCGAGGCGCAGCGCGACTACGTGGCCGAGCTCGGCGCCGGGCGACTGCTTCCCGAGATCGAGCGCGGCCTCCTCGGGATGGACCAGGGGGCGGAGAAGCCGATCTCCTACCGTCTGCCCGACGGTTCCGAGGCCGGGGTCACGGCGCGCATGAACGAGATCAAGGAGAGGGTGCTCCCGCCGCTCGACGACGAGCTCGCCCAGGCGGCGACGGAGTTCGACACCCTGGGCGAGCTCACAGACGAGATCCGAGACCGGCTCGGGGCCCAGCTCGAGCAGGAGATCGATTCGCAGTTCCGCACGGCCGCCGTCGACGCGCTCGTCACGGCGACCGACCCCGAGATCGCCGACGGCCTCGTAGAGTCGCGGGCGGTCGAGCTATGGAACGCGCTCGTGCGGTCGCTCGAGCGCCGCGGCATCAGCGCGGAGGCCTACCTCCAGCTCAGCGGTCGCTCGCCCCAGGAGATCCAGGCCGACATCGAGAGCGAGGCCCGTCAGTCGCTGGCCCGCGAGATCGTGCTCGAAGCGGCGGCGGACGACCTCGGGGTCGAGGTCTCCGACGACGAGATCGACGAGCTGATCCGCGAGCAGGCCGAAGACGAGAACCCGGACGAGCTGATCCAGCAGGTCCGGGACGCCGGCCGCTACGAGGCGCTGCGCGCCGACCTCCGGCTGCGCAAGGCGCTCGACCGCATCGCGGGCGAGGTGAAGACGATTCCCGTGGAGCTCGCCCGCGCCCGCGAGGAGCTCTGGACCCCCGAGAAGGAAAAACCCGAAACCGCTACGAAGTTGTGGACCCCCGGCAGCAAGGAGCCTTCATGAGCCCGCTAGTCCCGATGGTGATCGAGCAGACCTCGCGTGGTGAGCGCGCGTTTGACATCTACTCGCGCCTGCTGAACGAACGCATCATCTTCCTCGGCACGCCGATCGACGATCAGATCGCGAACCTGATCATCGCCCAGCTGCTGCACCTCGAGTCAGAGGACCCCGACAAGGACATCGCCCTGTACGTGAACTCGCCGGGGGGCGACGTCTACGCCGGCCTCGGCGTCTACGACACGATGCAGTTCATCAAGCCCGACGTCCAGACGATCTGTGTCGGCATCGCGATGTCGATGGGCGCCCTGCTGTTGTCAGGCGGCGCGAAAGGGAAGCGCATGGCGCTGCCGAACGCGAAGATCCTGATCCACCAGGTCTGGACGCCGTCCGGCCCTGGCGGGCAGGCCGCCGACATCGAAATCCGCGCACGGGAGACCCTGGACTTGAAGCGACGACTGGAGGAGATCCTTTCCGATCACACCGGCCAGGACCTCGAGAAGGTTGGACGCGACACCGACCGCGACTACTTCATGTCGGCGCAAGAGGCCAAGGATTACGGCATCATCGACACCGTGATCACGAACCGGGATGGGACGAAGGGCTAGCACCCTTGGCGATTTCGGAGTACAAGGAGAACTAGGGTGGCGCGGGCGAGCGACGGCAACGAGCAGCTTCTCTGCAGTTTCTGCGGGAAGTCGCAGCGGCAGGTCAAGAAGCTGATCGCGGGTCCGGGCGTCTACATCTGCGACGAGTGCATCGATCTCTGTAACGAGATCATCGACGAGGAGCTCACCGCTCCCTCGCAACTCGACCTCGAGAACCTACCGCGCCCGCGGGACATCTACGCCGTCCTGAACGACTACGTGGTCAGTCAGGAGGAAGCGAAGCGGACGCTCGCCGTCGCCGTCTACAACCATTACAAGCGCGTCCAGATGGGCTCGGAGGACTCGGACGTCGAGCTCCAGAAGTCGAACATCCTCCTGCTCGGACCGACCGGCTGCGGCAAGACGCTACTGGCGCAGACGCTCGCGCGGATCCTGAACGTCCCGTTCGCGATCGCCGACGCGACCGCGCTGACGGAGGCCGGCTACGTCGGTGAGGACGTCGAGAACATCCTCCTCAAGCTGATTCAGGCGGCCGACTTCGACATCAAGAAGGCCGAGACCGGGATCATCTACATCGATGAGGTCGACAAGATCGCGCGAAAGGCGGACAACCCGTCGATCACGCGCGACGTCTCGGGCGAGGGCGTCCAACAGGCGCTCCTGAAGATCCTCGAGGGGACCGTCGCCTCGGTCCCGCCGCAGGGCGGACGGAAGCACCCACACCAGGAGTTCCTCTCGATCGACACGACGAACATCCTCTTCATCTGCGGCGGCGCGTTCGCCGGGCTGGAGAAGATCGTCGGCCGGCGGATCGGCAAGAACGCCGTCGGG
Source organism: Gaiellaceae bacterium (assembly GCA_035535195.1). GTDB lineage: Bacteria > Actinomycetota > Thermoleophilia > Gaiellales > Gaiellaceae > JACDAN01. Next base: position 9,019 of record DATLQK010000085.1, read on the forward strand.
TTCGGCGCGGACATCCGCTCCCGCCACGACTCCGAGACGAGTGAGCTGCTCGCAGAGGTGATGCCGGAGGACCTGCTCGCCTACGGCTTGATCCCTGAGTTCATCGGGCGCCTCCCGGTCGTGTCGGCCGTGCACCAGCTCCAGCGCGAGGATCTCGTGCAGATCCTCGTCGAGCCGCGCAACGCGCTGATCAAGCAGTACCAGCGCTTCTTCGGCTACGACTCGATCGAACTCGTCTTCACAGACGATGCGCTCTGGTCGATCGCCGACAAGGCGCTCGAGCGCGAGACGGGCGCCCGGGGCCTTCGGTCGATCATCGAGACGGCGCTCCTCGACGTCATGTTCGAGCTGCCGTCACGCAAGGACGTCTCCAAGTGCGTGATCACGAAGGAGACGATCGAGAAGGGGCTCAAGCCGACGCTCGTCACGAGCGCCGGCGACACCGCCGACGAGGCGGACGAGCTCGTCGAAGAGTCGGCCTAGCGCCTCTGCCTATACTGGGCGCATAGTCGCTGCGTGACCACATCCGGTTCACTCCGCGCGACCTGACGGTCGGCGCCGGTTCCACGCGCGACGATCAGCAAGACTCACGGCCCGAGATGGACACGCTCTACAACCCCGACGGCGTCGAGGAGCGCTGGCAGCAGGCCTGGGAGGCCGAGGGCCTCTACAACGCCGACCCCGACGCGCCTGGCGAGCCATACTGCATCGCGCTCCCGCCGCCGAACGTGACGGGCGAGCTCCACATGGGGCATGCGCTCAACGCGTCGATCCAGGACCTCCTGATCCGCTGGCATCGCATGCGCGGCTTCAACGTGCTATGGCAGCCGGGCTACGACCACGCGGGGATCGCGACTCAGAACGTGATCGAGAAGGAGCTCGCGAAGGAGAGCCTGACTCGCCACGACCTCGGGCGGGACGCCTTCGTGGCGCGCACCTGGGAGTGGCTCGAGCTTTACGGCGGAATCATCCTCGGCCAGCTGCGTCGCCTCGGCGCCTCGCTCGACTACCGCCGCGAGCGCATGACGATGGACGAGGCCTACGTCCGCGCCGTGCTCCGCTGGTTCGTGCACCTCTACGACAAGGGCTGGCTCTACCGCGCGAACCGGATCGTCAATTGGTGCCCGCGCTGCGAGAGCGCGATCTCCGACCTCGAGGTGAACCACATCGAGGAGGACGACACGCTCACCTGGATCCGCTATCCGCTCGCGGACGGGTCCGGCCACCTGACGATCGCGACGGTGCGTCCTTCGACGATGCTCGCCGACACCGGCGTGGCCGTGAACCCGGCCGACGACCGCTACCGCGACCTCGTGGGCAAGGAGGCGATCGTCCCGATCGTCGAGCGCCGCGTGCCGATCATCGCTGACGAGCGCGTGGAGATGGAGTTCGGGACCGGCGCGCTGAAGATCACGCCCGGACACGATCCGATGGACTTCGAGATCGGCCGGGACCACGGGCTCGAGGAGCTGACGGTGATCGGGCTCGATGCGCGGATGAACGAGGCCGCCGGAGAGTTCGCCGGGCTGACGCAGGAGGAGGCGAACGAGCGGATCGTGGCGCGGCTCGGCGAGCAGGGCCTGCTCGAGAAACAGGAGCCCTACCGGCACGCTGTCGGTCACTGCGACCGGTGCGGGACAAGGATCGAGCCGCTCGTGACCCTGCAGTGGTGGTGCGACATGAAGGAGCTCGCCGCGCCGGCGATCGAGGCCGTGCGGGACAGGCGCACGCGCTTCTTCCCCGACCGCTACACAGACGTTTACCTCAACTGGATGGAGAAGATCCGGCCCTGGTGCGTCTCCCGCCAGCTGTGGTGGGGGCACCGGATCCCGGTGTGGTACTGCCCGGACGGCCACATCACCGCCGCCGAAGAGCAGCCCGGCGCGTGCGGCGAGTGCGGCAGCACCGAGCTCACGCAGGACGAGGACGTACTCGATACTTGGTTCTCGTCGGCGCTGTGGCCGTTCGCGACGCTCGGCTGGCCGGAGCAGACGCCCGAGCTCGAGACGTGGTACCCGAATGACGTCAGCTCGACCGACCGCGGGATCATCTTCCTCTGGGAGGCCCGGATGCAGATGGCCGGGATCGAGCTGATGGGCGAGATCCCGTTCCCGGGGATCAACATCCACTCGACGATCAACGCGCCGGACGGCCGCCGGATGTCGAAGAGCCTCGGCACGGGGATCAACCCGCTCGACACCGTCGACGAGTACGGCGCGGATGCGACGCGCTACGGGCTCCTGAAGATGTCCTCGACCCAGGACGTCCGCTTCAACGTCGGGATGATCGAGGAGGGTCGCAAGCTCGCGAACAAGCTCTGGAACGTGGCGCGGCTGATCCTCTCCAACGCGGCCGACGCGCGGCCGGCGGCCGAGCCCCGCGACGTCGAGGAGCGCTGGATCCTCGCGCGGCTCGACGCCACGCGCGAGTTGCTCGAGGAGAGCTGGGGCCGGTTCGAGTTCGCGCCGGCCGTCAACGCGCTCTATCGCGTGACGTTCGACGACTTCTGCGACTGGTACGCGGAGGCGATCAAACCGCGCTTCCAGGATCCGGCGGACACGGTGGTGCGCTCGACCGCCCTCGCGGCGCTCGAGCGGCTGCTGATCCTGCTCCATCCCGTGATGCCGCACGTGACCGAGGAGATCTGGTCGCAGCTCCCGACGAGGCAGACGCGCCTGATCGTCCGCCCGTGGCTCGAGGCCGACCCGCGGTTTGCCGCGGACGCGGCCGCGCTCCAGCGCGTGCAGGAAGCCGCGGTGATGTTCCGCCGCAGCGGCGTGCTCCCGCCGCTCGACGAGGACGAGCAGCGGATTCTCCAGGCCGTGGAGCGCCGCCAGGTCGCGGCCGACGGAGACCCGACCGTCGAGATCGAGCGGCTCCGCAAGGAGATCCAGCGCGCCGAAGGGATGCTCGGCAACGAGCGCTTCGTCGAGCGTGCTCCGGCTGACGTGGTCGAGGCGGAGCGCGAGAAGCTCGCGCGCTACCGGCGTGAGCTCGAGGCTCTCACCGGCTAGCGGCAGCAGGCCGGCGACGGCCTGGATCGCTTCCCTGAGCCCGTGGCCCGAGGAGTTCGGCCTCGACCGGATGCGCGGCTTGCTCGAGCTCCTGGGTCACCCCGAGCGTGCCTTTCCCGCGATTCACGTTGTCGGGACGAACGGCAAGTCAACCGCCACGCGGACAATCGCCGCTCTCTTGCGGGCCGAGAGGAGGCGGCCGGGCGCGTACACGTCGCCACACGTGAGCGGCTGGGCGGAGCGGATCTGGGTGGACGGCGCGGAGGCCGATTTCGAGGCGACAGTCGTGCGGATACGACGGGCGGCGGAGCTGGTCGGCGCCACCCAGTTCGAGGCGCTGACCGCGGCGGCGCTGGTCGAGTTCACCGAGCGCGGCGTCGACGTCGCTGTGGTCGAGGCGGGGCTCGGCGGCCGCCTTGACGCCACGAACGTGGTCGACGCCGAGGTCGTTTTGCTGACGAACGTCTCGCTCGAGCACACGGAGGTGCTCGGCGAGACGCCGGAGGAGATCGCTGCGGAGAAGCTTGCGGTAGCGCATGCAGCAAGAGTAGTTGTCTTACCGGACAACGACTACCGAAGATTCGTACCGGCCGGCCGCGAAATCGTGACGGGAGGGGCGCGCGAGGCGGCCGAGGCCTTTCTCCGGCGACCGCTCGCCGAGACACTCGAGCCGCCCTCGCTCCCCGGCCGTTTCGACCGCCGCGGACGAGAGCTCTGGGACGGCGCACACAACCCGGCGGGCACCGCCTGGCTCCGCACCAACGCGGAGGGCCCGTTCGACGTCGTCCTCGCCTCGATCCTCGCCGACAAGGACGCCGATGCCATGCTCCGCGACCTCGCCGAGCTGGCCCCGCGCCTCATCGCGACGCAGTCTCGGAGCCCCCGCGCTCTCGCAGCGACCGAGGTCGCGCGCCGTGCTGCGTCACACTTCGCGCATGTCGACACCGAACCGGATCCGCACGCCGCCCTCGCTCGAGCGCGAGAATCCACCCGTGGGGGCATCCTCGTCACCGGGTCGCTCTACCTCCTCGCGGACCTCTCGTAGGCCCGCGCCGCGCAGCCGCCGCAGAGGAAGAAAACGTACGATGACGAAGGTTGCGGAGCGGCTGAGCGTGTTCGCGTTCGCGGCCGCGGTGGTGCTGGCGATCATCGGGCTCGCTTTCGCCGTCGGGTATTTGGTGGGACAGCTCCTGCTCTGAGGTGAACAGGTGAACGACGTCTTCGAGAACCTCCGCGATTTCTTCGGATCCGAGTCGTGGGTCGTCGCGCGGAACCTCGGCATCTTCTTCCTGGTCGTCTTCTGGCTGGCGCTCGCCTACTGGGTGTTCAAGGACGCGCGGCGCCGGATCGAGGATCCGTGGCTGATCGCGATCGCGACGATCCTCGGCCTGATCCCGATCCTGGGCGTCCTGATCTACATGCTTTTCCGACCCCCGGAGTACCTCGACGACGTCCGCGAGCGGGAGCTCGAGATCAAGGCGATGGAGGAACGGCTGGCACGGCGCGAGCTGCACTGTCCCGTCTGCCGCGCCCACGTCGAGGACTCCTACCTCGTCTGCCCCGTCTGCACGACCAAGCTCCGGCAGGCCTGCGTCAACTGCAAGGCCCCGCTCGAGACGCTCTGGCAGGTGTGCCCGTACTGCGAAACGCCGGTCGAGACGCCGACCACGATCGAGTTCCCGCCGGCGCCGCAGCGCGAACGACCCGCGTAGCCGGCGCGCCGCTAACCTCCGCCGCTCGATGGCCCTGGAGCGGACACTCGTACTGGTCAAGCCGGACGCGATGCGGCGGCAGCTCGCGGGCGAGATCATCGGACGCCTCGAGCGGCGCGGCCTCCAACTGGGCGCGGCGCGGCTCCTTACGGTCGAGCGCTCGCTCGCGGAGCAGCACTACGCCGAGCACACCGAGAAGCCGTTCTTCGGCGAGCTGATCGAGTTCATCACCTCCGGACCGACGCTCGCCCTCGTCGTGGAGGGCGAAGGCGCGATCGCGACGGTCCGGACGACGATGGGGGCGACGGACCCCGCCGATGCAGTGCCGGGGACGATCCGCGGCGACCTCTCGCTCTCGATGCCCGACAACCTGGTGCACGGCTCCGATTCCCCGGAGTCGGCAGAGCGGGAGATCGCGCTGTGGTTCCCCGATGACGCACGCTGACGACGCGCTCAAGAACCGCGAGGTCTGGACGAGGGCCAACGCGGAGTACACGGACCGGAAGGCGCGGGAGTCCTGGGCGAAGGACGAGATCGACTGGGGCATGTTCTCCGGCTTCGAGTCGGAGATCGGCGCGCTCGGTGAGGTCGCCGGGAAGGACGTGATCGAGCTCGGGTGCGGAACGGCGTACTTCGGCGCCGGGCTCGCGAAGCGCGGCGCCCGCGTAACGGGGATCGACGTCACGCCGGCGCAGCTCGAAACAGCGCGCCGGATGAGCGCGGAGTTCGACCTTCCAATGACGCTCGTCGAGGCGAGCGCGGAGGACGTCCCGCTGCCGGATGCGAGCTTCGACCTCGCCGTCTCCGAGTACGGCGCGTCGATCTGGTGCGACCCGGAGCTTTGGATCGCCGAGGCGGCGCGGCTGGTCCGGTCAGGCGGTCGGCTGGCCTTCCTCTGCAACTCGACGCTCTCGATCCTCTGCTCGCCCGACGAGGGGAAGGTCGAGGAGCGACTGCACCGCGGCCACGCGGACCTCGGCCGCATCGAGTGGCCCGGCGAGGACGAGGGAGTCAACTACCACCTCGCGCACGGGGAGCTGATCCGGATCCTGACCACGAACGGGTTCGAAGTGCTCGCGCTGCACGAGCGGCTTGCGCCCGCGTCCACGTCGGACCACGAGTACTACGACTTCGTCCCGGCGCAGTGGGCCGCCTGCTGGCCCGCCGAGGAGATCTGGGTCGCGCGCAAGGCCGCGTGAGCGCCCCGCCCGCGCCGCCGATCATTCTCGCCTCGCGGTCGCCGCAGCGCACGGCCATCCTCACCCAGCTCGGCGTCCCGCACTTGGTCGTCGTGCCGGGCTACGAGGAGCGTGGGGAGGACCCGGTCGAGCACGCGGCCGGCAAGGCGCGGTCGGTGGAGGGCGGCGAGCGGCCGGTGCTCGGCGTCGACACCGTCGTCGTCTGCGACGGCGCGGTGCTGGGAAAGCCTCAGAACGCCGCCGAGGCCGAGCAGATGCTCGAGACGCTCGGCGGGAAGACGCACGAGGTCGTCTCCGGCCTCTGCTTCCGCACGCCGGCCTGGGAGGAGCTGCACTCGGAGACGACGGGGGTGACCTTCCGCCCGCTGACCGCCCGCGACATCGCGACCTACCTCCGGGCCGAGGAGTGGCAGGAGCGCGCCGGCGCGTACGCGATCCAGGGCCTGGGCGCCGGCCTGGTCGAGCGGATCGAGGGTGACTACCTCAACGTCGTCGGCTTGCCGGGGTCGCTCCTAATCCGCTTGCTTGCAGCGCGTTTCGCCGGAAGCTACGGATACGGCTAGCTAGACTCCGGGGCCGGGAGATGGGGATCTTGGGGTACTTGAACGGCTTCGGCGGCCGCGACATGGCGGTGGACCTGGGCACCGCGAACACGCTCGTCTACGTCCGCGGCCGGGGGATCGTCCTCTCCGAACCCTCGGTGGTCGCGATCGACCACGCGTCCGGCGAGGTGCACGCCGTCGGCGTCGAGGCCAAGCGCATGCTCGGCCGCACGCCCGGCACGATCTCCGCGATCCGTCCGCTGAAGGACGGCGTGATCGCCGACTTCGACGTCACGGAGCAGATGCTCCGCCACTTCATCCAGAAGGTCCACCAGCACCGCTTCGCGCACCCGCGGGTCGTCGTCTGCGTGCCCTCCGGGGTCACCGGCGTCGAGAAGCGCGCGGTCGAGGAGGCGACCCGGAACGCCGGCGCGCGCGACGCGTTCCTGATCGAGGAGCCGATGGCGGCCGCGATCGGCGCCGGCCTGCCCGTCTCCGAGCCGACCGGGAACATGATCGTCGACGTCGGCGGTGGGACGACCGAGGTCGCCGTGATCTCGCTCGGCGGCATCGTCGTCTCGGTCAGCCTGCGCGTCGGGGGAGACGAGATGGACGAGGCGATCATCAGCCACACGAAGCGCGAGTACAAGCTGCTGATCGGGAACCAGACCGCGGAGGAGATCAAGCTCGAGGTCGGTTCCGCCTTCCGCATGCGCGACGAGGTCCAGGCGGAGGTCCGCGGGCGCGACATGCTGACCGGCCTGCCGAAGACGGTGATCATCAGCTCCGAGGAGGTCCGGCACGCGCTCGAGGAACCGGTGAGCCAGATCGTCGACGCGATCAAGTCGACGCTCGACAAGACGCCGCCCGAGCTTGCCGCCGACATCATGGACCGCGGCATCGTGCTCGCCGGAGGCGGCGCGCTCCTGGCGGGCCTCGACGAGCGGCTGCGGCACGAGACGCAGATGCCCGTCCAGTTGGCCGAGTCGCCGCTAACCTGCGTCGCCGTCGGCTCCGGTCGCAGCCTCGAGCTCCTCGAGGTGATGCAGCGGACGTCGAAGAGCGCCAAGAGCCGCAACGGCTACCGGCGCTAGCTTCCCGCTCGAGGGAAGGGGAATCCTGCCCGACGTCTCTCCTACACTTGTCCTTCGTGCCTCGTAACCGCAGCATGCGGCTGGCGGCACTGGGCTCGACGGTGCAGCGGGCCGCCTCCCCGGCGTATTCCTCGTCGAGGTCGGCGAGCGCCCGCGCGCTCCGCCGCCGAGTGCTCGCCGCCGTGCTCGTGGCGATCTCGCTGATCGTGATCACCGGCTACTTCGGCGAGTCGGAGAGCGGGCCGCTCCACGGCGTCCAGGGCGCGGCAGCCACCGTCCTGCGTCCGTTCCAGATCGGCGCCGAGCGCGTCGCGAGGCCATTCCAGGACGCCTACGGTTGGGGCGCCGGCTTCGTGCACGCGAAGTCCGAGAACGAGCGCCTCAAAGAGCAGCTGAAGCTGCTGGAGATCCAGGCGGCCCAGAACATGACCGCCGCGCGCGAGAACCGCGAGCTGCGCAAGGCGCTCCGGTACCGGGCGGGCCCGACGTTCCCGGCCTGCTGCAACCAGGTCGGCGCGGCGGTGATCTCGAGCGGCGCGACGGAGTTCCAGCAGGAGCTCGTCGTATCGGCCGGCCGGAACGACGGGATCCGCCTCTACGACCCCGTGGTCGACAGCTCCGGCTATCTCGTCGGAAACGTCACCAAGACGACGCGCTCGACGGCGCAGGTGACGCTGCTCACCGACTCGAGCTTCGCGGTCTCCGGCTACGACGCCTACACCGGGACTTTCGGCCTCGTCAGCCACGGCCAGGGCGCCGGCGAGTCGCTGATCTTCGACCTCGTGCCGAAGGACGAGGTGGTGCGCCGCCGCGACCTGATCTACACGGCGGGCCGGCGCACCGGGAAGCTCCCGTCGCTCTTCCCCAAGGACATCCCGATCGGGACGGTGACGTCGCGGAGCCAGTCCGACGTCGACATCTACCAGTCGGTCCAGATCGCGCCGCTCGCGGACTTCTCGTCGCTGAGCTCCATCTGGATCCTCGTGCCGAAGAGCCGGGGGCGCTGAGGTGCTGTCGGACGTCCTGAAGGCCGGCGTCGTCTTCTTCGCGGCGGTCGTGCTCCAGAGCGCGATCCTCTCGGGGATCGAGCCGGGCGGCGGCTCGGCGGACCTCGTGCTCGTCACGCTGACGGCGGTCGCGCTCCTCCGTGGCTCGATCTTCGGCGCCGTCGCGGGCTTCTACGCCGGCTTCCTCGTCGACGCCGCCAACCTGCAGACGCTGGGCACGAGCTCGCTGCTGCTCACGCTCGCCGGCTACTGGATCGGGCGCTACGGCGAGACGACCGGCCGCGACCGGGCCCACGCCCCGCTGCTCGCGATCGCCGTCGTGACCGTCCTCTACTCGTTCGGCGACCTCGGCATGCACTACCTGCTGGGCGACCCCGTCTCCGTCCGTGCCGGGCTGATCGACGCCCTGCCGGCGCAGATCGTGCTGAACCTCGTCCTGACCGTGCCGGTGTACGCGCTCTGCCGCCGGATCTTCACGCGGCCTGGCTCGCGGCCGGCGATGGAAGTCGAGTTCGGGACCAACTAGTGCGCCCCCAGACAATGTCGGCCGCGCTTCTCCCGACTGCAAAGCGGCGCCAGCTCGCAGCCTCGGGCCCCACCCATATCTCATCGATGTGGGCGCGTCCCGAGTCGGCGCTCCGGCTTGCTTTTCGAGCGGCAGAAGCACGGCAACATCACCAGGGGGCGCACTGATGGCGACGATCACCCGCATCCCGCCGAACCGCACGCGCTTCATGCCGCGCACACCCGGCGTCGAGGGCCCGTACCGGATGACGCCGCAGATCGCGCTGCGGCTCGGGGTGCTCGGCGCGATCGTCCTCTTCGTCTTCGCCGTGCTCTTCTTCCGGCTTTGGGCGCTGCAGGTGCTCGCAGGCGAGACGTACCTGGCCGCCGCGCAGAACAACCAGCTCCGGACGATCCGGATCGAGGCGCCGCGCGGGCCGATCTACGACGACAAGGGTCGCACGATCGTCGGCAACAAGCTCGCGCTCGAAGTTCGTGTGTGGCCAGCGAGCCTGCCCCGGCGGCAGCGCGCGCGATTCTTCCGCAAGCTCAGCGGCGTCCTGGGCGTCCCGGCCGCCGAGCTGCAGAAGCGCTTCCGCGAGCAGCTGAAGGCCGACCCGCTGAAGCCGGTCACGCTGGAGGAGGACGTCTCGAAGGACGTCGCCGTCTACCTGCGCGAGCGCCAGCGCGAGTACCCGGGCCTGACGATCGAGGAGACCTACCTTCGCGACTACCCGCTCGGCTCGCTGGCCGCGCAGCTGCTCGGGCACGTCGGTTCGGTCACGCCCGAGCAGGTGAAGAGCAAGAAGTTCCTCAGCGGCGACCACGTCGGCCAGAGCGGGATCGAGTCGTCGTTCGACCGCTACCTCCGCGGCCGCGCCGGCCAGGCGGTGCTGCGCGTGGATTCGCTCGGCCGGCCGCGCGGCCGGCCGCGCTTCAGCGCGTTCTCCGAGATGGGGCTGGCCGTCCGGCTCACTGTCGACGCCGACCTCCAGTACGCGTCGCAGAAGGCGCTGGCCTACGGGATCCAGGCGGCGCGGAACGATCACCAGTGGGCGGCGGACGGCGGCGCGATCGTCGCCCTTGACCCGCGCACCGGGGCGGTGAAGGCGATGGCGTCCTCGCCGACCTTCGACCCGCGGATCTACGTCGGCAAGGTCAACCCGCGCAACCTGAAGCCGCTGCTCGACCAGCGGACCGCGAAGGAGCTGAACTTCCCCGGGCTGAATCGCGCGACCTCGGGCCTCTACCCGCCGGGCTCCACCTGGAAGCCGGTGACAGCGCTTGCCGCGATGCACAACCGGCTGGTCTCGGCGTACACGCCGCTTTCCTGCACGGGCTCGATGAAGATCGACGGGACGACCTTCAAGAACTGGGACCCCTACGCGAACGAGTCGATGACGCTGACCCACGCGCTGGCCGCGTCGTGCGACACGTATTTCTACCAACTGGGTCTCGACTTCTACAACCTCCCCGCCCAGTACGGGAGCCCGTTCCAGGAGTGGGCCGGCGCCGTCGGCTTCGGCAAGGCGACCGGCTTCGACGTGGGCGGCGAGGAGACCGGTCTGCTCCCGACGCCGCAGTGGCGCCGAAGGACGTTCTCGAGCGAGATCGACAAGCTCTGGAAGTCCGGCGACTCGGTCCAGCTGGCGATCGGCCAGAAGGACCTGCTCGTGACGCCGCTCCAGATGGCGCGCTTCTACGCGCTGATCGCGAACGGCGGGAGGCTCGTGACGCCGCACGTGGTCTCCAGCGTGGAGCAGGCGGGGAACCGCGGCGCGGTGAAGGCGATCTTCTCGCCGCCGCCGCACCAGGTGAACGTCCGGCCCGACGAGCTCCGCGCCGTCCAGGACGGCCTCTACGAGGCGACACACGCCTCCTACGGCACGTCCTCCGGCGTCTTCGGCGCCTTCCCGGTGCCGATCGCCGGCAAGACCGGCACCGCCGAGAAGAGCGTCAACGGAATCATGTTCGACCAGTCCTGGTGGTGCGGCTACGGCCCGACCTCGAAGCCCGAGCTCGTCGTCTGCGCGCTGATCGAGAACGGCGGCCACGGCGGGACGGCGGCGGCGCCGGCTGCGCTCAAGGTGTTCGAGAGCTACTTCGGGAAGCGAGCGACGTTCCAGACCTACGTGCCAAGTGACTGATTACGCAGCCCCACTGAGTCCCCGCGTCCGGCGCCGACGGCGAGAGGCCGTCGGAGCGGTCGCCTTCCTGCGCCGCCTCGACTGGGTCATGTTCGCGGCGCTCATCGCGCTCGTCGGCTACGGCCTTTGGGCCGTCGACGGCGTGACGCGCCACGACGTCGCCGGCGATCCGGAGTACTACATCTACCGGCAGCTGGTCTTCGCCGTGATCGGTTCGCTCGGGATGATCGGCGTCCTCTTCGTCGATCCCGAGTACTACCGGCGCTATCGCAAGGTGCTCTACGCCGGGCTGATCTTCCTGCTCCTCCTCGTGATGGCGATGGGCACCGACGCGCGAGGCTCGACCCGCTGGATCAGCCTCGGGTTCTTCCAGTTCCAGCCGTCCGAGTTCGGGAAGCTGCTCCTGGCGATCGTGCTGGCCGGCGTGCTCGCGACCCGCGGCAGGCGAATCGGCGAGTGGCGGACGGTCGCGGTCGCCGTCGGCGTCGCCGCCTTGCCGACACTGCTCGTCTTCATGCAGCCCGACATCGGGACGGCGCTGGTCTACGGCGCGATCCTCGCCGCGACGCTCTTCTTCGCGGGCGCGCGCTGGCGGCACCTCGGGATCCTCGCGGCGGTCGCCGTGCTCGTCGGGACGGTCGTCCTCTGGCTCGCGCCCGCGCTCGGTATCGACATTCTGGCGCCGTACCAGCGGGCGCGGATCACCGCGTTCCTCCATCCGAGCGACAACCCACAGGGCGCCGCCTACAACATCAACCAGTCGATCACGGCGGTCGGCTCCGGCGGCTCGACGGGCCGCGGCGTTGCCGGCGCCACGCAGACGAACCTCGACTACCTGCCCGAGCACCATACCGACTTCGTCTTCGCCTCGATCGCGGAGCAGCGCGGGTTCGTCGGCGCCTCCGTGCTCCTGCTCCTCTACCTGCTGGTGATCTGGCGCGGCGTTCGGGTGATCGCGACCGCCCGCGACCCGTTCTGCGCCACGGTCGCGGGCGCGATCGTCTTCGCGCTCCTGTTCCAGATCTTCGTCAACGTCGGGATGACGATCGGGATCGCTCCGATCACGGGGATCCCGCTCCCGTTCGTGAGCGTCGGCGGCTCCGCGATGGTCACGAACCTGATCGCGATCGGGGTGCTGCAGGCGATCGCGATGCGCCGTCGGTAGCTCCGTCCGGTCCGGGTCCTACGATCCGGGACATGGACCCGATCGAGGTACCGATGGCTGGGAGACGTGATCCGCACGAGCTCTTGCTGATCGAGGAGGCCGACGCCTGGTTCGAGTACCTCGCGGCCACGCGGGGCCAGTCGCGCGGCCGGTACTCGGAGGTCGAGCCATGGGCGTGGGCTCGGCTCTCCCAGCGGCTTCGCGCGATCCGGACGCGCCGAGCGAAGCTCCGGCCGGCGGCCGCCTGAGCCGGTTGCCGGAGGGACGACTGCTAGCCTGAGGGCGAGCTTTATGCAACTTGCACTGTCCAATTTCGCGCAGCGCGTGACAGGAAACGCCAAGTTCGGAAGTCATGCGCGCGCTCATCACCAAGGAGATTTCTCTTGCTTCAGTGGTTCCGGCGCAAAAAGCGCCCAGACGAACCTGCGCCCGCCCGGGAGCGGGCCGAGCCGAGCGACGAGCTCGTAACGACCGCGCCCGCGGAGACGGGCGAACCCACACAACCGAGGAAGCGCCGCCGTCGTGGAAGTCGCGGCGGGCGCAACCGGCGCAAGCCGTCGGAAACCGCCGAGCGCTCGTCCGAAGCGAAGAAGGAGCCGGCCGACAAGCCGCAGCGCACCGGTGAGCGGCGCCGGTCCGAACGCGGCGGCCGCCAGGCGCGCGGGACGACCCGCAAGCGCACCGCGACCCCGCGGACGCTCCCGCCGCCCGCCAAACGGGAGCTCGTGATCTCGGTCGACGTCGCCGAGCAGCGCGTGGCGGTGCTCGAGGACGACAAGGTCGCCGAGGTCTATCTCGAGCGGGACGAGAGCCGCTCGATCGCCGGGAACATCTACAAGGGCACCGTCGACAACGTCCTGCCGGGCATGGAGGCGGCGTTCGTCGAGATCGGGCTGGAGAAGAACGGGTTCCTCTACGTCGACGAGATCGTTACGCCCGAGCTCGAGGGCCGGCGGCAGGGCCGGAAGATCCAGGACCTGTTGAGCCGGGGCGAGGAGATCCTCGTCCAGGCGGTCAAGGACCCGATGAAGTCCAAGGGCGCGAGGCTCACGACCGAGATCTCGCTGCCCGGCCGGTTCGTCGTCTACGTCCCGAGCGGAGAGGGCTTCGGCGTCTCTCGGCGCCTGCCCGACGATGAGCGGTCGCGGCTCCGCGAGATCCTCAAGTCGGTCGGCCCGAAGAAGGGCGGCGTGATCGTCCGGACCGCCGCCGAGGGTGCCTCCGCCGAGGACATCGAGCGCGACATCGACTTCCTCGAGCGCCTGTGGAAGGCGATTCAGGACCAGGCGAAACAGGTCGAGGCGCCGTCTCTCGTCTACCAGGAGGCCGAGCTGCCGCTGCGCGTCATCCGCGACCTCTTCACGAACGACTTCGAGCGGGCCGTCGTCGACCACGACCTCACGTACAAGCGAATCGTCGGGTACTTGAAGAAGACCTCGCCGCACATGGCGGAGAAGGTGCAGAAGCACACCGGCAAGACCGCGCTCTTCGAGGAGCTCGGAGTCGAGGACGAGATCCGGTCCACCCTCTCGCGGCGGGTCGACCTGCCGTCCGGTGGCTACCTCGTGTTCGACTACGCCGAGGCGTTCACGGTCATCGACGTCAACACGGGGCGTTTCGTCGGCTCGCGCTCGAAGAGCTCGGGCCAGCGGCTCGAGGACACGATCACGAAGAACAACCTCGAGGCGGTCAAGGAGGTCGTCCGGCAGCTCCGCCTCCGCGACATCGGCGGGATCATCGTCATCGACTTCATCGACATGGCGAACCCGAAGAACCGGGGAGCCGTCGAGGACGCGCTCAAAAGCGAGCTCGAGCGCGACCGGACGAAGACGTATGTGGTGGAGATCTCGCCGCTCGGTCTCGTCGAGATGACGCGTCAGAACGTGGCGCACGGGCCGCGCGAGATCCTCACGAAGCGCTGTCCGACCTGCCACGGCGACGGCATCGTCGTCTCCGAGACCTCTGCGGCGGTCGAGGCGGAGCGGAAGCTGCGCGCCTTGGCCGCGGCCTCGCGGACGGGAGCCTTCAAGGTCGAGCTCAACGCGCACGTTGCCACGATCCTGATCGGGCCGGGCGCGGCCCGGCTGCAGGCGATCGAGGACCGCACCCGCCGGCGGTTCTTCCTCGTCGGCAAGGAGGGCATGCCCGCCGACCACTTCGAGGTGCTCGACCGCGGGCCGGTGGCGAAGCTCCAGCCGGAATCGCCCGTCGCCGAGGGCGAGGAGCGCCAGCTGAAGCTCGTCGAGGTCGGCCTCCACGACTCCACGGCAGGTGTTGCGAAGGAGGGCGACCTCACGATCGCCGTCGCAGGCGCGGCGGGGATGGTCGGGAAGCGCGTCAAGCTCCGTGTCGAGCGCGTGCTCGACGGAACCGCCTACGCGACGCTCGCCGGCGGTGACGGCGCCGTCGACGTTCCGATCACGGCCGAGGCGCTGGCGGAGAAGCCGACGCGGGCGCGACGGTCCCGCGCGGCTCAGACGAAGCCGAAGGCCGCCGAGGCGAAGCCGAAGGCCGTTGAGGCTCCGGCCGAGGACGCCGAAGAGCCTCAGGACGAGGAGCCGGCCGAGGCCGTTGCGGAGCAGCCGGAGGTCGAAGCCGCGCCGAAGAAGAAAAAGACCCGCCGAGGATCTCGAGGCGGCCGGCGTCGGAAGAAGAAGCCTGCCGCGGCAGGCGCCGACGGCGGAGCGTCGCAGGAGCCGGCCGTCGAGACGCCGAGCGAGAACGGGCAGCTGGAGGAGGCCCCCGTGCTGATCCACGTCCCGGACCGCGATCTCGGTTCCGACTCCGAGGAGACGACTCCCACGAACGGCGAGCAGCCGCCGAAGAAGAAAAAGACCCGCCGAGGCTCGCGCGGGGGGCGGCGCCGGAAAAAGCCGGCGGCCGCGGCTCAGTCCGAGTCCGCTGAGACGGGGAGCGAAGGCGCCGACTAGGCGGCGCCGACCATGAAGGCCGTGCCGGCTCCGCCGGGGCGGCCGTTCTCACCGCTGGTAGACTGACCGACCCGCGGGCCGACACCCGCGTTTTTCCATGGCCGATTACGCGATCATCAAGCTCGGTGGCAAGCAGTACGTCGTCCGCGAGGGCGAGAAGCTGCTCGTGGACCGGCTCCCGCTCGACGAGAACAAGACATTCAAGCCGGACGTCATCTTCGCGAGCGGCAACGGCAAGCCGGACCTGGCGCCGAAGGGCTCCCCCGTCACAGCGAAGGTGCTCGCGCACGTCCGTGGCGACAAGATCCGGATCGGCAAGTACCGCCGGCGGACCGGCTACCGCCGCCACACCGGCTTCCGCTCGAGCCTGACGCAGATCCAGATCGAGTCGATCGGCGCCAAGCGCTCGACGGCGCCGAAGAAGGAGAGCGCGGCGGAGAAGCCAAAGCGAAGCACCTCGACGAAGCAGAAGGAAACGGCGTAGATGGCACACAAGAAGGGACTGGGCTCCTCACGGAACGGCCGCGACTCCGAGGCGAAGCGCCTCGGCGTGAAGATCTTCGACGGCCAGACCGTCAAGGCGGGGATGATCATCGTCCGGCAGCGCGGGACGCGCTTCCGCCCCGGCCCGGGCGCGGGCCTCGGCCGCGACGACACCGTCTTCGCGACGCGCGACGGCAAGGTGGAGTTCCACCGCAGCGGCGACCGCCGCACGATCGTCGTCGGCGAGCCCGAGAGCGCGTAAGGCCTACGGCCTCGTGTTTCACGACCGCGCCCGCATCCGCGTGCAGGCCGGTCGCGGCGGCCACGGCGCGCTCAGCTTCCGGCGCGAGAAGTACGTGCCGAAGGGCGGACCTGACGGCGGCGACGGCGGGCGCGGCGGGGACGTCGTCCTCGTTGCGGACCCCGACCTCCGCGACCTCGGGAAATTCCAGGCGCCGCGCACCTACCGCGCGCGGAACGGGGGCCACGGACAGGGGTCGCGCAAGCACGGCGCCGACGGCGAGGACGTCGAGCTGCGCGTGCCGGTCGGGACGCAGGTCCTCGACGACGAGGAGCGGCTGATCGCCGACCTCGCCGCGCTGGGCTCGCGGGTCGTGGTCGCGCGCGGCGGCGGGGGCGGTCGTGGCAACCGCAAGTTCGCCACTCCCACCCGGCAGGCTCCTCGGTTCGCGGAGGTCGGCATCCCGGGAGAGGAGCTCGAGCTTCGCCTTCGTCTGAAGCTTCTCGCCGACGCGGCGTTCGTGGGGCTTCCGAACGCCGGAAAGTCGTCGCTGCTCCGTCGGATCTCGAACGCAAAGCCGAAGGTGGCCGACTACCCGTTCACGACGCTCGCGCCCGTGCTCGGCACGGTCGAAGCGCCGGACGGACGCCAGCTGATCGTGGCCGACGTGCCGGGGCTGATCGAGGGCGCGAGCGAGGGTGTCGGGCTCGGTCACGAGTTCCTGGCGCACCTCGAGCGCGCCCGACTGCTCGTCCACGTGATCGACGCGTCCGACGGTGAGCCGGCGGAGCGGTTCCGGCTGATCGATCGGGAGCTCGCGAAGTACGGCGCCGGCCTCGACCGGCTGCCGCAGATCGTCGTCCTGAACAAGGTCGACATCGCGCCCGACGCCGAGTTCGAGCCCGACGACGACCGGGTGCTGCGAGTGGTGCGGACCTCTGCGGCAACGGGCCAGGGGATCGACGACCTGAAGGGGGCGCTCTTCCAGCTCTGTCCGCCGGTCCCCGGGCCAGAGGCCGAGCCGGAGGATGGGCTCGTCGACTTCCTCGACTACCGGCCGCGGCCCGAGGGGCGTGGGGCGTACCGGATCTTCCGCACCGACCGCGGCTACCGGGTCGTCGGCGATGCGCCGGAACGCGTGGAGCTGGAGGAGGCCTTGCGGGCGGCCGGCGCGAAGACCGGCGCGGAGGTCGAGGTGGGCGACGAGGTGCTGGAGCTCCAGTGAGGACGGCGATCCTCGGCGGCGTCTTCGACCCTCCGCACGTCGGGCATGTCGCGCTCGCGGAGGGGGCACTCCGCGAGCTAGGCGCCGACCGGTTGCTGGTGCTCGTCGCCGCGGCGCCGGGGCACAAACCGACAGTGCTCGACCCCGAGACGCGCTTGGAGCTCGCTCGGCTCGCGCTCGCCCATCTGCCGAACACGGAGTTCAGGCTCGACGACCACGCCTACACCGTGGACTTCCTCCGTGACGAGCCACCCGACGACGCCGTCTTCGTGCTCGGAGCGGACGAGTGGGCTGCGTTCGACAGCTGGAAGGAGCCGGAGGCGGTGCGGGAGCTCGTCCCCCTGGCGGTCGCCCGCCGGCCTGGCGCGCCGGAACCACATGGAGACGTCGAGGTGTTCGACATCGACCAGCGGCCGATCTCCTCGTCGGAGCTCCGAGGGCGTCTGGGGCGCGGCGAGCCGATCGACGACCTCTTGCCGGCTCCGGTGGCGCGCGAGATCGAGCGCCGGGGGCTGTACGGCCGAACGACCGGGGTACACTGAGCGACGACCGGACCGCGAAAGGATCTTTCCCGACTGACCTCGCTCGAACAAGCTCGCCTCATCGCCGGCCTCGCCCAGGAGAAGCTGGCGGAGGACGTGGTCATCCTCGACCTGCGGCCGGTCTGCGTCTACACGGACTTCTTCGTGCTGGCGACGGGGCGCAACCCCCGTCAGACGAAGGCGATCGTCGACGAGGTCCGCGACCGCCTCAAGCGCGAGCACCAGTTGCGACCGCGTTCGATCGAGGGCGAGTCGCAGGGCAACTGGATCCTGGCGGACTACCTGGACACCGTCCTGCACGTCTTCACGCCGGAGACCCGGGGCTACTACGGGCTCGAAGAGCTCTGGGGCGACATGCCCTCGATCGAGCTCGATGCGGCGACGGCCTAGTCGTCTGACCTGACAACTAGACTGCGTTGTCGATGCTGACGACGGATCAGAAGGGCGGCATTGCCGAGATGGGTATCGCGTGGCATGCAACGCTGCTCGGCGTCGACGTCTACAAGCCCATGTCAGAAGGCGGCCGCTACGACCTGATCTTCGACTTCGACGAGCGGCTTTGGCGCGTTCAATGCAAGTGGGCGAATCGCTACGGCGAGGTGATCATCGTCCGCTGCTATTCGGCGCGGCGTGCACGGGAGGGTGTCCGTCAGCGCTTGTATTCGCCGGACGAGGTGGACGCCTTCGCTGCTTATTGCGCTGAGCTGGACCGGTGCTTTTTCCTGCCGATCGCGGACGTCGTCGGCCAGCGCAACATCCAGCTCCGCCTCAGGCCGGCGCGCAACAACCAGCGCCTTCGCGTCAACTGGGCCGATACGTTCGACTTCGAAGCTAGACTGCGACGCGACGGGGCCATAGCTCAGTTGGGAGAGCGTCTGGCTGGCAGCCAGAAGGTCGCCGGTTCGAGCCCGGCTGGCTCCACTCTCTTCGGCGAACCACCTCCCGTTTGACTCGAGGCCGGCGACGCCATCGCCGCCGGCCCCGGTCATCAGCTCAGCGCGTACGCATGCCGAGCGTGAAGTTCCAGTGCAGGATGCTGTCGTACCGCTGGAGCGGCGCTTCCGGCAGCTCCCCGACGCTGACGCCGTAGCGCCAGCTCTTCGGGCAGATCGCGATGAAGCGGGCGTACCCGCCCAGCCCGCCGCCGAACTTCGGGTAGCCGATCTCGATCAGGCATCCCGTGGGCGCTACCTGGTCGAGGTTGGCCACGCCCTCCGCCTGTGCGAAGCCGTTGTGCATGAGCCAGCTCTCACCCTCGAGCGTCGGCGTCGAGTCCGTATCCAGGGGCTCGTGCCCGTGGAAGAGGATGTGCCTCTGCAGGTGCAGGAACTGGAGGGCGTCGAGCGACACGCCCGGGAACGCCGTCAGCAGCGCGAGACCGGGGTCCGGCCAGCGCTTCGACCAGTCCGAGCGGACCATGACCACGCTCCCCTCGGGAATGCGGCCGTATTGCTTCTCCCAGCTCCGGATGTCCGAGACCTGCAGGTGATAGTTGAAATCCCGAGCG
>DATLQK010000086.1:0-11603 GCA_035535195.1 Gaiellaceae bacterium
AGAACGGCACGGAGTTAGCGCGTGATCCTCGGAAATCCAGCGGAGTCGGGCACGGACCTGGCGGTGGCGCTCGTCAACACGTGGGACACGTACGACGACCCGCCCGAGCATCTGCCCGATGTCGCGAACCTCCGCCGGTTCCTTCGGATCGTCGGGCGGGAGCGGGCGGCGCGCACCGCCGGCGAACGGGAGCTCGCGGAGGTCAGGCGGCTCCGCGGACAGCTGCGCCGCGTGTTCGAGACGGACGACGCGGCCGAAGCTGCGTCTGCGCTGAACGAGATCCTCGCGGAAGTGAACGCCGTCCCGCGGCTCGAGGCCGACGACGGACGCTGGACGATTCGCTTCGGGCCGGAGGAGCAGGCGATCGCGGCCCACCTCGGCGCGACGGCCGCCGCCGCACTCGCCGAGATCGTCCGAGCGCACGGCGTCAGCCGCTTCGGGATCTGCTCCGCGCCTCCGTGCACGGGCGCCTTCGTCGACCGGACGAAGAACAGGAGCAAGCGGTACTGCTGCGAGCTCTGCGCCGACCGCGCGGCGCAGCAGCACCACCGGGCACGCCGGCGCGCTGGACGCCGCTAAGCCGCGGCGCGGTCAATCCGGACGGAGCTTGACGGAGTACGGCCTCTACAGGATCAGCGGCTAACCCCCGCTGCGGACAGCGGGAAGGCCCTCCGACCGGCCTTCCCGCCGCCCTTTTCCCTCAGATCGGGTTAGTCTGGAGCCGACGAGAGTCCAATGGGGTCGCGACTTCTCTCACTCTTCGCGGTAGCGGCCTGCGCGCTCGCCGCCCTCTCCGTAGCCGGCGCCTCGGCATCCGGCACGGCACGCGTGCGCTGCGCGACCCAGGCCAGCACGCTTGCCGTCGCCGACTGCGCCCGGCTGCCCGTCGTCGCCTCACTGGACTCGCGGTACGTCACCGGGCGGCCGCGGTTCCGCTACGCGTCGCGGTCGGCCGAGTGCCGCCCCGCGGAGCTCGTCTTCTACGCCGCCCGCGACTGGCTCCGGCTCGGCGCGAAGCTCGCCGAGCACGCGTCGCCCTGCGCCGACTACTACATCTCGATCCCACCGCTCGTCGCGGACAAGACGAACGCCCGACCGAACCAGGCCTGGCGGATCCGGGCGCTCGGGCGCCGCTTCCACGCACTCGCCGAGATCCACTGGGCGACGTGGCAGCGCTGGGCGTACGAAAACGGACGGAGCATGTTCGAGGCCGGCGTCGAGGCCCGGCGTCGCATGGCCGCCGCCGGATTCGACGTCGGCGCCGGCGACTCGTGGGCGGTCAACGAGCTGCCGTCGAGCGTCAGGCGTGACGTCGGCAACGCGCGCGAAGACGCGCAGCAGTTCCTGCGCGGGCTCTACGAAGGAGACGGCCGCCCAGTGCAGGGCGCGGTCTTCGTGATCGGCGTCATGCACGGCACGAGCAACGCGTCGCTGTACAAGTCGACGCTCAAGAGCTGGCTTTCGGACACGCCGTTCTGGCTCGAAGTGCGGCGTTCGGTCAGGTTCTGGGCGCAGGAGGTCTACGGCGATGTGCGCCGTTGGGGCGTTCCGGGATCGGCGTCATACGTCCGCCGGACCTACCTGAACGACTTCCTCCAGCACGCCGCGCGGCTCGCGGCGGTCGCCCCAGGCCGCTACGGCATCGCCAGCACGTTCCTCGCCAGGTCGCACACGCCGATCGCGAACGCCGGCTGGCAGTGGCCGAGCGGGCTCGGCTGGACGATGGTCACCGGCGCGCAGATGCAGGCGTTCGTCTCGTCGCAGACCTACGCGATGCGCGAGTACGCGGGGACCGGCCCAGGCCCGGACCGGTTCGGGTTCGCCTGGGCTCCCAACAACGCGACCGGGATGGCGAGCGCGCAGTTCGTCGGCGAGACCGGCCGGCTGTTGGACCGGCTCGGCTCGGCGCTCACGGCCTCGGGCGGCTCGAGGTTCGAGCCCGGCACGTGGGCGGCCGCCGATGTCGTCGGTGCGTCCTTCACCGATGCGTGGCGGATCTTCTCGGTGTGGGATCAGGCGCGCGACGCCGTCGCAGCGGCGCACAGACGTCTCGGCGCCCGCGTACGGACGATCTTGCCGCGCGCGAGGCCGAGGCCCGCCCGGATTCGCCCGCGCTAGCGCCCGCCCGCGAGCCGGGTTGCGTCGCCGTCGCGCTCCGGAACCTGCTCGCCGCCTACGCCGTTGATCGCGAAGTACACGATCGAGCCGATCACCGGAAGGATGATGATGAACAGGATCCAGGCAACCGTCTTCCCTGCCGTCCGCTGATGCCGACGCCGGATGATGTCGACGAGCGAGACGATCCAGATCACGACGATGAAGATCCAGAGCAACCACCAGAACCAGGCCATGTCGTCCCTTCTGTCGTTTCCTCAGCCGAGGGTACGACGGCGCTCTTCGCAGCGCGTCATCCCAAAGGCATGATTGACGGATGGAGCCGCGCGTCGTCGACAACCCGGAGCTGCAGCGGTACGAGCTCTACGTGGGCGACGACCTCGCCGGCCAGA
This sequence comes from Gaiellaceae bacterium, assembly GCA_035535195.1. GTDB lineage: Bacteria > Actinomycetota > Thermoleophilia > Gaiellales > Gaiellaceae > JACDAN01. The sequence continues at coordinate 2,508 of DATLQK010000086.1, forward strand.
TCGCCTATTCCCGACGGAACGGCGCGGTCACCCTGATCCACACCGAGGTCGACCCCGCGTTCAAGGGTCAGGGCCTCGGCGACGCGATCGTCGCCGCTGCGCTCGCCGATCTCGACAAGCGCGGCGTCCGGGTGATCCCCGTCTGCCCCTTCGTCCGCTCGTACCTGGAGCGGCACTCGCGGTGAGCGACAGCCCTGTGACGATCCGTTCCGCGACTCACGGGGCTACACTCCCTGCGAGGATGGGCGGGTTCGCCTCCAGGCGCGAGCACGACCAAGGAAGTACGCGGCAGGCCAGGCGCGCCAGTCCTGCGAGCGCCAATGGCGGTCAGACCGCGCCGGCTGGCCGACGTGAACCCCTGGACGAGCAGATCGCTTCGCTGCTCGTCAGCCTGGAACAGGGGCCTGAGTCCGGGTCAAGGGCTCGAGTGCCTCGCGCCGCCGTGCGTGCCGCCGCGGCGCCACAGCCCCGGACACGGCGGGCCGCGCGCCCCTGGATCCCGCAGCGACGGAGGTTCGGGATGGGGCCAGGGCGCATCGAACGTACCGACCTCGCCCTGCTTCTGGCCGGCGCCGTTCTCGGCCTGGCGATCGGGGTGCTGATTCCGCTCCTGCTGAACTCCTGAGGGCCTCAGCGCGCCGCGGACGACCGCGACTCTGAATCGCTCGAGCGTCGAAGCTCGAGCGCGTCCGCAAGATCCTTGTCGGTTTCCTCCGGCTCCGAGTCTCCGCGGTCATCCGCTTCGCCCTGCGCGTCGTGGCCGACGAGGGTCTCGAGTCGCTGGGTCATGGCGCGGAAGACCTGCAGAAGATTTTGCAACCGCTCTTCGGAGCGCTCGGTCTCCTCGAGCAGCGCCTGGCGCCGCTCGACGGCGTCGCGCTGGGCCTCGACCGCGTCCTTCTGCGCCGCCGCCCGCACCGCATTGGCCTGCTGCTCCGCATCGCTTTTGATTTGGCCCGCCTCTGTCTCGGCGGCCTTGCGTCTCTCGTCTGCATACGAATCTGCCGCCGCTCGCGTCTCCGTGGCGTACTCCTCGGCCTGACGCCGGACGCGCTCCACCTCCTCGGTCGCGGATGCGCGGAGCCTGTTGGCAGCCTGGTGTGCCGAGGTCAGGACCTCGGTGACCTGCTCGCCGACCTGCTCGTAGGCGGCGGCATCTTCGCCGCGTGGGTCCGGGTCCTCCTGAACGCCGCTCGGAAGCGTCGTCTCCGCCTCTTGCTGGTTCGCGCCGGCGTCGGCTTCCGCCGCCGGGCTGGCCGAGTAGGCGGCGAACTTCTCCGTCGCTTTCTGCTCCCCGTCGGCGGAGCGGGCGGTGCTTTCGTTCTCGTCCTTGGACTTCCTCGTTCGACGGAAGTTGCTCATCCGGTGACCTCCATCATTTGGTGAGTGATTGGGGACGTCGCCTCGCGTCGACCCGTGCTGGAGTGCGAGTGCGGGCACTGCGAGTCGACTTCGCAGCCCCCGGCGGGTTGTGCCGGCGACGGTGGCGACAGCGCCGCGCCCGAGCGCGAGCACAACGAGGGCGAGTCCTCCGAGCCCCGCAGCCGTCGCGGCCAGAAGCACGTCGCTCGAGATCCCGCCGCCAGGCTCATCGCCCTCCCTCGCTCGCGTTTCGGGAAGCGGCGTAGGTTCGAGCCTGGTGCGAGGCTGGTCAGACTGAGGCTTGCTCGAATTGAGCGGGTACTCCGACCACAGGCGTTTGACAGGCTTCGGCACGTCCTGCTGCTCGCCGCCGCGCGCCGGGCGCGCGCCGAACGCCGGGCCGACCATGGCGACCGCCGCGACCACGCCGCACAAGAACGAACAGCCAACCTGGGCCGCAGGATGTGGAGAACGTGCCGCAGACAACGTCCACACGCGTCCATTCTAGACCCTGTTACACTCGTCTGAAAGCTGCACGAAAGTGGCTGAACTGCGGGCATGCGGCAAGACGGCGTAAACAGGTCATCGTTCCTGGGGCGGGCGCTTCTCGCCACCGGCGGAATTGCTCTCGCCAATCTCGCCGGGTCGTCCGATCGTGTTGCCGCCGCCCAACCGTCGGAAGAACAGGACGTTCGCCTGTTGAATTTCCTGCTCACGCTCGAGTACGCCCAATTGGCGCTCTACGAGGAGGCGATTTCCGCCGACGTGCTTCGCGGCGAGCTCCGCCGGTTCGCCGGCGTCGCGCGTAGCCACGAGGCCGAGCACGTGAAGGCGCTGCGGGCGCTGCTGGGTGCTGACGCGGAGGAAAAGCCGACGTTCCGATTCACGGACGCCACGCGAACTGTCGCACGCTTCAATCGCTCCGCGCTGACGCTCGAAGAGACCGCGGCAGCGGCCTACATCGGCCAGGCCCCAAACCTGACCCGCGACCGGGTGCCACGGGTCGCGGGGATCGTCGCCGTCGAAGCCCGTCACGCGGCATGGATTCGAGCCATCGTCGGCCGCAATCCAGCACCTCGTGCCGCGGACCCGGCGACGACGGCGAGGCAGGTGGCGAGGACCCTCGAGAGGAACGGGTTTGTCAAACCGAGCTGACCCGACGGTGCGCGACGATGACGACTGCTCTGACGATCACGAGCTGACGCTCGAGGAGCTCGACCGCGACGGTGCGCTCCTCGAAGGAATCGCCGGCGTCTACGGCAACTCCCGGGCCGACTTGCTGCGAGGGGCGGCAGTCGGAGGCGCCGCGCTCCTCGTCGGGCTCGCCGATCCGCCTCTGGCGCGCGCCGCAGCTAAGACGGACGTCAACATCCTGAACTTCGATCTCGTCTTCGAGTATCTCCAGTCGTCGTTCTACGTGGGTGCCGTTCGAGATGGAACGGTCGCGCAAATGGGGCCGGAGAAGCAGCGCTGGGCCCGGGTGCTCGGCCGGCACGAACTCGCGCACGTCGCCATCCTCAAGCAGGTCCTCGGCAAAGGCGCCGTAGGCAAGCCGTTCTTCAACTTTCGCGGCGTGACCGAGAACGAGGCGGCGTTCACGCGAACAGCGGTCGCGATGGAGGACCTCACCGTCGCCCTGCTCGCGGGGCAGGCCGGGCGTTTCAAGGATCGCAACCTGACCGCTGCGGTGTTCTCGCTCCTGACGACCGAAGCCCGCCACGCTGCGTGGGCGCGAAGGTTGGCCGGTTTCCAACCAGTCGCTCGGGCAGTCGACGAGCCGAAGACGTTGAACGAGGTGGGGCGTGTCGTCCAGTCGACACGCTTCATCGCCGCGCGACGACCCCGCACCGGCCGACGAGGGAAACCCCGCTACACAGGCTGACGATGTTACGGACGCCGCGCACTGTAGGTGCCGTCGTCGTCGCTCTTGCGGCCGTTGCCGCGGCCGTCGTGCTCCTTGACGCCTCGCGGGGGGCCAGCGGGCCGCACAGCGGCGGCGAGCAAGCCGCCGCCGCGCTGCCTGATCCAGTGCCGCCGGCGTTCACGCCGACCGTGCGGCCGGGGCCGGACGCAGGCGCGTCGGTCAGCCGCTGGGCGCCGATCCTCCGGCGCGTGGCGGTTCGACGAGCGGCCGGCCGCGACGCGCCCGTGGTCGCGCCGCTCGAGACGTCCACGCCGGAGGGGACGACGAACGTCGTCCTTCTGCTCCCGGGAGTACGCAAGGTCGGCCGCCGGCTGTGGGTTCGCGTGCGCCTGCCGATCCTGCCGAACAACTCAACGGGTTGGGTGCCGCGGGAAGCCCTCGGCGGGTACGGCGAAGTACAGACGCGGCTCGTCGTCGACCGCGGCCGCCTCACGGCAACCCTGCTGCGGCGCGGACGCGAGATCTTCAGTGCACCGGTCGGGATCGGCGAACCGCGTTGGCCGACGCCGGCCGGAGAGTTCTACGTCCGCAACAAGCTGACGAACTTCGACGATCCGTTCTACGGCCCAGTCGCCTTTGGGACGAGTGCCCGCTCGAGCGTCCTGACGGACTGGCCGGCGGGCGGCTTCATCGGAATCCACGGCACGAACCGCCCCGACCTGCTTCCGGGACGCGTCTCCCACGGATGCATCCGCCTGAGAAACGAGGACATTCTGCGGCTCGCTCGCCTCATGCCGGTCGGAACACCGCTGACTGTTCGCTGAGGCTCGCGCTCAGGCGCGGCCTGCCCAGACGGATTTTTTTGGAATTTCAAACATAAGCCAACACCAACAAGAAGTCATGAATTCGCTCACAGAACCGCGGCTAGCCTCGGTGCCGCCAACGGATAGGAGCCGAGACGTCCGGCGTCTGGGAGCGTCGGACCAGGGGTCGAGACTCGGGGAGAGGCACGCAACTCCGCGTCCCGGGTCGAATGCACCTCGTCTTGGCCGCTCGATCTGTTGGCGATGCGGCCGACCGGAGCGGTGGGTGTGCGGGCTCCCGCTCCGGTCGATGTTTCGGGCCAGGAGGACGACACCGGCGTCTTGATCCCGATTGGGCCGCCGCTCGCTGGGCAAGAACTTCGGTGTGGCAGGGGAGACACTCGGAGGCCGGTACCGACTTGATAAGCGCGTCGGGACCGGCGGCATGTCCGAAGTCTGGTCTGCGCACGACCTCGAGCTCGACCGCAGCGTCGCGCTGAAGCTCCTCGCCGCCGACGCCGATCGCGTCCGGTTCGAGCGAGAGGCACAGGCGGCCGCGGGCCTCTCGCACCCGCACATCTGCCGGCTGTTCGATTTCGGCGAGGCCGACGGGCGGCCCTACATCGTCCTCGAACTGCTGCCCGGTGGAAGCCTCGACGACCGGTTGCGCGACGGGCACCCCTTGCCGGATGACGAGACGGCGCGGATTGCGACCGAGCTCGCGTCCGCGCTCGCCTACGCCCATTCGCATGGGGTGCTGCACCGCGACGTGAAGCCGACGAACATCCTGTTCGACTCCGAGGGCCACGTGAAGATCGCCGACTTCGGCATCGCCCGTGTCCTCGACGCGCCGACGCTGACCGAGGCAGGAACGCTGCTTGGGACGGCTCCCTACATTTCCCCGGAGCAGTCGCGCGGACAGTCGGTCACGCCGGCAACCGACGTCTACGCCTTCGGCGTCGTTCTTTACCAGATGCTGACCGGACGGCCGCCGTTCGACGGTCAGAGCGCGCTCGACGTGGCCGCGATGCACGCCACGCGCGAGCCGCCGCCAATCGAGTCGATCCGGTCAGAAGCGCCCCAACACCTTGCGAGCCTCGCCGTCGCTGCCCTCGCGAAGCGTCCGGAGGATCGCCCGCCCGACGGCAGCGCGCTCCTCACGGCGCTGGTGGAGCCTCAGACGTCTCACAGGGTCGTCGCCGAGCCGGCGACGCAGGTGATTCCGGCGAGACGGGTCCGGCGGATCGGCACCCGCGAGCTCGCCGCCGCCGGAGCGCTTCTCGCCCTCGCGGTAGCCGGAGCAGCAGTCGCAATGCTCGCGATCCCGGAGGCTTCGCAGGCGCCGGTGACGGGTGTAAAGCCGCAGGCCCCGACGGGGACTCGGATCACCACGGCAGGGGCGACGACATTGGCGCCTTCGACCACAGCGCGGGCCTCAACCCGCGCCCGGACCAGTACTGCCGCATCTCCACCGCCCGCTGCGCCAACCACAGCGCGGACGGCAACCCAGACCCCGACGACAGCTCCCGCCACCACCCTTCCGACTACCGACGAGACCACGACGGCGCCGACCACCGAGACGACGCCCACCACCACGACAACGCCCACCACCACGACCGAGCCGACCCCCACTACGACCACCGAGACGACGCCAGCAGGCGACTACTAGCGATCGAGGGCGCCGGACCGGTAGATCCAGAAGTACTCAGCTGACGGTTCGCTCCAGCGCCGCGACCGCCTCGTCGCGGAGGCTGGGGAGACCCTCGTGGTGCCCGTAGAGCGCGAGCACCGAGCAGAGAAAGAGCGAGAGGACGCGCGCTCGCAAGAGCTGGTCGTTCGTGAGCCCGCCGTAGGCCTCGACGAACGCCGTCCGTCCCTCCGGTGGCAGCGCGCCCCAGTAGAGGACGACGTCGACCGACGGATCGTTCCGCGAGAGGTCGATCCAGTCGATCACGGCCGAGGGTAGGCCGTGGTCGACAAGCAGGTGGCGCAGGTGGAGGTCGCCGTGACAGACCGAGCCGGGCTCGGGCGGGGCCAGGGCTAGGCCGGCCTCGAAGATCTCGTCCACGAGGGGCGGAGGCTGCCAGAGTCCCTCCGCTCGGACCCGCTCGAGAAACTCCCGCCCCCTCGGCACGCGGAACCTCATGTCCGCCCGCCGGACCGGGTCGACGGGAAGCTCGTCGTCGAGCTCGAGCGAGTGCAGCGTGCGCAGGAACTCGGCGAACGGCCGAGCGAGCTCGACGCGAGCCGCGTCGTCGAGCCCGGCGTCCGCCAGCTCGCGGCCCGGGAGGAACGGCGCGCCGTAGAACGGCCAGTCGAACTCGTCGGAGGGCTCGCCGACGAGCGTCGGCACGGGGACCGGCAGCGGCAGCCGCTCCGCGAGACCCGGGAGCAGCGCGATCTCGCGGCCGATTCCCGGCAGCGCGAACTCCTTCCGCGGGAAGCGGAACGTCCAGCGGCCGTCGACGAGCCAGACCGTCATGTCCCAGCCCTCGCCCAACAGCTCCAGGGTCGCCGCCTCGAGCTCCGTGAACTGGGCGCGGATCAGCCGGCGGGCGAGCTCCTCGTCGACGACGCGCTCTGGGGCCCACTCGCGCTGGACCATCACGGGCCGGTGCTCGCGCCGGGGACGGGCGGCCCCTCGATCGCGAGCGTCTGCTGGAGCCAGGCGAGGTGGTCGCGGTACGCCTGGAGCGGCAGGTCGTGGCCGCCCTCGTACCAGCGGATCTCCTTCGGCTTTCCCGCCGCGCGGTAGAGACGCTGGAGTGCGTCGCGCGGGACGATCTCGTCCTCCCGGCCGGCCTGGAAGAGCAGCTTCGTCGGCGACGAGCGGGCGACGTACGCGAGCCCGTCCGTGTCCTCGAAGAGGGGGCGGAGCTTGTCACGGTCTCGCTCGTCGACGGCCTGGAGCACCTGGTCGACCGTCGTCTCGCCGCCGGACATCAGGACGATCCCCTTCAGGCGGTGCTCGACGCCCGCCAGCAGGGCGCCGGTGCGGGCGCCGGCGCTGAAGCCGAGGAAGCCGGTCCGGTCGTCGTCGACCTCCGGCCGCGATTGGAGCAGATCGACCCCTCGTCGGAGCTCCTTCACCCCCAAAATCGTGAGGTCCCGCTCGCCTCGGACGCCCTCGATGCCCTTCGCCGTGATCTGTCCCTCGGGGCGCGTGAAGGGCGAGCTGACGGAGAGGGCGACGGCGCCGCGTCCGGCCAGCCACGTCGCCGGCAGGAGCATCGCCCGGCGGTCCTGTTCCGCGCCGTGGAGGTACACAACCGCCGGGAACGGCCCCTTTCCCGGCGGGACGACCAGGAAGGCGGAGACGCGCTCGCCGTCGGGGCCGGCGTAGGAGACGTCGTGGATCTTGACGGGGTAGCCGTGGTTGACGACGCCGGCGTCGCGGTACTCGAGCGGCCTCGATTGGTCGTAGGCGTAGAGGTCGTCTCCCGACGTCTGCTCGTCGGAGCCGGAGCCGCCGCAGCCGGCGAGAGCCGCGAGGAGGAGGAAGATGAGCACGTGGCGGCGCACAGGCGGCTTCTACCAGTCGCGGTCGTTTGGGGACTCTTCGCGGTCGTCGGATTCGCGATTTTCATCACCTACGCGCGGCTCCCGCCGGCGTCGCTCTACAACGTCAGCCGCGACGGGCTCGCAGGCGGCGCGAGCCGGGCGCTCGTCTTCTCGAACTACCCTGTGTCGCTGGTCGCCATCTCGCTCGCCTGGCTGGCGGCGGACCGGGTCGGCACGAGGCGGGCGCGCTGGGCCGCGGCGGCCGCGACAGTCCTGTGCGCGGTGACCGCGTGGCCCGGAGTCGTCGACCAGCACGATCTCGACGCCAAGCCCGTCAACGTCCTGCCGGCGGTCGGCGTCGGGATCGCCCTCGTGCTCACGGTGCTCGCGCCGTGGGAGTGGGTCGGGCGGCTCCGGCTCGATCCGCTGCGGATCGGGATCGCCGTGCTCGTGTGGTTGACTGCGCTCGTCTGGGTCGCGGCGGTGCTCGGCTTCTACTTCCCCGGCGACGTTCTGCTCGGCGAGGACATCCGCCGCGGCGGCGACGGCCACCTCGCGCCGGCCGTCCACCGCGGCGACCACGAAGGGCTTGACGCCGCGCTTCTGATCTCCGCGGCGCTCATCCTCACCCGCTACCGGGCGCGCGTGTTCGTCACGTTCCTTCTCTCGCTGGCGCTCGTCTACGGCCTGTTCGTCGAGTGGCGCGACTTCTGGTTCGAGCAGGTGACGAAGCGCGGCTGGACGGACTGGAAGCCGCCGAGCGTGCTGACGCCGCACCTGAGCGTCGGCTGGGCGCTGATCGTCGCTTTCGCTCTGCTCTTGACGGTCGCGCTCAGGCGGCTCGAAGCGCCTTCGCGACCTGTTTGAGGTCGTTCACGAACAGGCCCATCTCCGCCTCGCGGTTGTCGGAGCGGAGGATCGCCGACGGGTGGACCGTCGCCATCACGATCGGCGCCAGGTCGGACTCCACCGGCACGCCGCGCTGTTTGCTGACCCGGAACTGGCGCCCGAGGAGCGCCTGGGCAGCCGTCGCGCCGAGGCAGACCAGCACCTTGGGCCGCAGGAGCGTGAGCTCGGTGTCGAGCCAGACCCGGCAGGCGGCGATTTCCACAGCGTTCGGCTTCTGGTGGATGCGGCGCTTCCCGCGCGGCTGCCACTTGAAGTGCTTGACCACGTTCGTGACGTAAGCCGTCCGCCTGTCGATTCCGGCCTGCTCGAGCGCCTCGTCGAGGAGTCGCCCCGCCGGCCCCACGAAGGGCCGTCCTTCCAGGTCCTCCTTGTCGCCCGGCTGCTCACCGACGAGCACGAGCTCCGAGTCCGGAGAGCCCTCGCCGAAAACGGTCTGCGTCCCCGTCTTCCAGAGATCGCACCGTTTGCAGCTCTTTGCGGCCTCGCGTGCCTCCTCGAGCGTGGCGTATTCGCTGTCGAAGAGCTGCTGCGCCATACCGATGCCGTACCCCGGCGGCGCTAGCATGGAAACGTCGCTCCCGGCGCCGTGGCCGAGTGGTTAGGCAGAGGCCTGCAAAGCCTCGTACAGCGGTTCGAATCCGCTCGGCGCCTTCTGCG
>DATLQK010000087.1:0-32292 GCA_035535195.1 Gaiellaceae bacterium
CCGATGCGGAGCGTATGGGTGGATCTCATTACCGAGGATCGTCGGCCGCTCTGGCCCGACAGTTTGAAGCCGTGCTGATCTATTCGATGAGCGTCTCGGTGGACGGCTTTATCGCCGACCGCGAGGGCGCGTTCGGGTGGAGCGTTCCCAACGAGGAGCAGTTTGCTTTTCACATCGTGCAGACACGCGAGCTGGGGGGCTTTCTGTGCGGCCGCAGGCTCTACGAGACGATGCTGGTGTGGGAGACGGATCTGTCGTTGCGCGACGACGAGGCCGGGGCGGAGTTCGCCGACGTTTGGTGCGCGATCCCGAAGGTCGTCTTCAGCCGCACCCAAGACAGCGTCCAGGGCAACGCCCGGCTCGCCAAGGCATCCGTGGCCGAGGAGGCCGCGGAGGCACTCGACGCGACAGACAAGGATGTAGGGATCGGCGGCGCCGGCCTGGCCGCGGCAGCAATCGAGCTTGGCCTTGTCGACGAGCTGCGCATGTTCCGCAACCCCCACGTCGTAGGTGGCGGCACGCCGTTCCTTCCACCGGTCACCGAAGACGTCCCGCTGGATCTGATCGAGACCAGGACGTTCGGCTCGCGTGTGATCTACGAGCGCTACCGACGCGTCCGCGATGACTCGGACTGAGGCGCCGCGACGGAACAGCTCGCGGCCGTCGTCTGAACCTTGGTCAGGCGTTTTCAGAACACTGGCGCAAGCCACCACGCCTTCCCTTGTCGCATCAAGAACGGCTGTGATGCGTGACGCTCAGCGAACGGTGATCGCGAGCTTGCCGCGGACGCGCTCGGTGGCGAGGGCCTGGAGCGCGTGGGTGGCGCGGTCGAGTTCGAAGGTGTCGTGGATATGTACCTGCAGCGTGCCGTCGTCGAGTAGTGCAGCTAGGCGGCGGAGATTGTCGGTGCTCGGCACCGCCATCAGGTTGGTGCGGCCCGGCCCTTCTCCGGCTGCGCCGTTCGACGAGGCGACGCGCGCACCGTCCCTGAGCGCGCCGTCGAACGCTCCCGGCGCGTAGGAGACGAAATCCAGCAGCGCGTCGACGCCGTCAGGGTGGCGGTCGCGGACGGCGGCGACGACGTCGCCGTCACGGTCGAGCTGCTCGGTGACGCCGAGTTCGCGCAGGTAGTCGGCGTCCTCCGGGAGCGCCGGAGCGATGATCGTGGCACCGGCGCGGGCGGCGAGCTGGACGGCGAAGCTGCCGACGCCGCCGGTCGCACCGACGATCAGGATCGTTTCGCCCTCGGAGAGCGCGAGCGCGTCGACGGCCGCGAGTGCGGCGACGCCAGCGAGTGGGGCGACGCCGGCCGCGGTGAGGTCGAGCGAGGCGGGTTTCGGCGCGACCTGCATCTCCGGGGTGAGTGCGATCAACTCGGCCCAGCTTCCCTCGTGGACAGTGGGATTCGCGTGCAAGAGGAAGCCGAAGACCTCGTCGCCCACCGTATAACCCTCGACGTCCGCGCCGATTGCTTCGACGGTGCCCGCATAGTCACGGCCGAGGACGACCGGAAAGTCGTGGTCGACCATGTCCCGCAGCATCCCCGCCGCGATCGCGTTGTCGACGGGGTTGACCGAGGACGCGCGCACGCGCACAACCATGCCGCCGGCCGCGGCTGTCGGATCGGGCAGGTCGTCGCGCACGGCAGGAGCGGCGTCGAAGGCATCGAGGGTCACGGCTCTCATCAGGATCTCCTCAGTTGTCAGCCAGGATATGCAGTCGCATTGAGGCTGGCACTCAGGGTCATTGCCGCGCACTGGCGCAGGCGACGGGCTCTGACTCGCGACCTTCAAGGCTAGGCACTGGCCGCCGATGGTCCGACAGGTGCCGCCGCTCTAGTGAGAGTCTTCCTCGAAACCATCTTCAGCCTCGCCGGCGTCGCCATCGTCGCTTCCGGGGTGCTCGGATTGATCGCAACGAAGGTGCTCGACCCACCGGGTCGCGGTCAGGCTGTCGCCGCCGTCTTTCGGATCGCTGCCGGCGCTGTCGTGCTGGTGGTACTCATCCGGGCTCTCTAGCGGCTCGAACCCCTGCCACGGGTTGGTCCCATCGGGTGACATTCCCGCACACTGGCCCATTCGATGCATTTGTCCCCGTGACCCACGGTCTATAGATCGAGGACGTAGGCGAGCAAGGAGATCCCGTCCGCAGGCGACCAATCGTGCTCGGGATCGAGGCGGAAGCCGAGCCGTTATATAAGCGCTGCGCGCTCTTCATCGAGGTGCGAGTGTCCAACCGGACGCGCTCGCACCCGCGTTCGCGGGCTTGCTCGATGCAGTGACGAACAAGCGCTTCGCCGATCCGCCGTCCTCGGGCGACGCTTGACACACCCAGCATCCGGATGGTTGCGGCGTCAGGATCTTCGACCTCACTCAAGGCGGTGGAGCCAAAGGACACGGTGACGCAACCCACGACCTCTTCATCGAACTCGGCAACGAGCACTTCTCCGGTCTCTACGCGCCCGACGATGTCTCGAAGCACGGGCTCGTAGAACTCGTCGACTACATCACCAAGCGACCGGTACACGTCGACGACGAGCTCGCCGGCGGCATCATGCTCGTCAACCTCGACCGCCCGAATCCGCAGGTCTCCCATACGCCGACCCTAATGAATGCGCGGGAGCGACAACTCGGGCTTCTCAAGCGGAGGCATCGCGAGCCGTGGGTCGTGCTCAGGGGACATTCCCGAACTCTGGCCCAGGCGAGGCAGGTGTCCCTGATGAGGTGGCGGCTACCGGAGGATTGGCCGTGTGAGGTCGCGAAGGCGTGCGTAGTCGTCCCGTGCGAAGTAGCTGCTCAGGGCGGTGGGTGTGCCGGTGGGTGTTCCTCTTTGCCGGGCGTGCGTACCGGCCGAGCGGTAGTCGAGATGAGGACGGCTTCAGCTCTCTTCCGGCGCCTGGCACCGCGCCCCCATCTGGTTCCCTACCATCGAGCACATGACGATCCAACGGATGGACCACGTCGGCATCGTGGTCGACGACCTCGCAGCCGCGACCGAGTTCTTCGTCGAGCTCGGCCTCGAGCTGCAGGGCGAGGCGTCCGTCGAAGGTCGCTGGGTCGACCGCGTCGTGGGGCTCGAAGGAGTACGGGCGGACATCGCGATGCTGCAAACTCCACACGGCAACGACGACTCGTACGCGCCCGCGGTGTCATACCGCAGCGGCGCCGAACGCTCAGCGCTAACCTCCTCATAAGTGAGTAGCCAGCGACGAGAGCCCACGCAGGACGACGCCCGCAGCCTCTCCCGCTGGGAGAACGAGGGCGGGGCGTCGAAGCGGGAACCGACGCAGAAGATGTCCAAGATCCCCGTGCCGAAGCGCAAGGACGTCTTAGGAGCCCTGCGTCGCATCGCCCGGCCCGAGAAGAAGACCCGCTAGACCGTTCTGCTAACGGCCTCGTTCAGAGGTCACGGAAGTGGGCAGCCGTCGCACGCTCGGCGAGGCTGGACGTTGACGACGCTTGGGCTTCGGCCTATCTGCCCGCCCTGCGCGGGTGCCGCGGGCGAGGGCGGGCCGCCTTGGGAAGCGCTGCGGCGACGCCACTCGATCGAGTGCGTTTCTGTACCCCTCGTACGCGGCGAGTGCCTCGGAATCGTGTCGTCGGCGGTTCGGAAAGAAGCGCGCCACGAAGACGGACCACTCGAGCGTTTCGGGCCCATCCCGCTGCGGTTGAAGCTCCCAGACGGGAGTGGCGAGCTTCCGCCGCAAGGGATACCGAGAGTCGAACGGGCCGTGCTTGCGGCCTACGTCGAGCATGACTTCCTCCTCTCAGACGGCTTGGGCGCGCATCCCCCGCGTCGACGCGTCTCGGTCGTCGTACCTAGTTGGCCGCCACCTCGATCCTTCGGCTGCTCGCGTGGCCCTTGTCGTCGAAGGACAGCCGGTAGCGCTGGTCCTCGCCGCCAACCAAGTTGAAGAAACGGCGCCGACCCCTCATCGAAAGCACCGCCTCGGTGTCGCTGTGAGACTCGATCCGGTAGCCCTGCGCGCGTTTCTCGTCGAGTATCCGCTCGAGCGTTTGGTCTCTTGATAGTGCTTCGGCCATGATGGCCTCCCTCTTTGGGCCGGCCTCGCTGGGCGGTTGACTCAGCAAGGTGTGGACGGAACCACGTACTGAAGTGCCAGATCGGAACGGAGAGGTCTGGGCAGTGGGAAGGCCCGGGGGCGGGCCTTCCCTGGAGGCCCGCGAACCTAGACCCGGACGAGGCCGTTTGTCTTGTGGACAATGACCTCGCCGCCGGTGATCTTCGGCGGATTCGGGAGTGCCTCTTCCAGCTTCTCGTCGCGCACCCAGCTGGTCGTGAGGCGCGTCGACTCGTCGGCCTCCGCCGGTGAGTCGAAGAAGCCGATCGAACTCATGACGCCGTCACCGGCCTCGATGAGGTAGAAGCCGCCGAAGCCCGGCAGCTTGCTCATGCGGGGCAGCAGCTTCTCGCCGACGTTTGTGACGAGCTCGTCGGTGCGACTCTCGTCGACGCCCTCGTACCGTCTGATCGTGGCATGCATCTCGTGCTCCTCTTCTCGTCGTTCAGGGCGGGGAACTCGATTGAGTTCACCTGGTGCACTCAGGCCCGGCGTGACAGTCGAAGAGCGGTTTCGGAGCCTCGACGGCTTCCTTCTGGTTTCTGGCTGCATCCAGAGTCTATCAGACTTCGTGACTACGTAGGTTTACGTATCTACGTTGTCTACCCTATCTACGTATAATGCCATCATGTCCCCTTTCTCCGTCACCGTCCAGGACATTCCCGACGGGGAGCTTGGCCCGTTGCTCATTCGACTTGCGCACGCGGGCTTCCCCAGTCCGATCATCAAGCCCGTGGGTGCCGATGGCGCAGCTAGCGCGGCAGCCGCTCCTGCTCATGGCTCGAAGGCGGACCTCGCAGAGGATTGGCCGGTCTTGCGGGAGCGCGAAGGCGAGTCCTACCAGTGGCCGGAAGAGCGCGAGCAGTACTCGCGCTACCGAGTGTTCCTCGGGACGACGCGTGCCGAAGGTGCGGTTCACATCGGTCTTGGCGAAACGGTCCGTCAGAACAGGTGGGGACGCGATCGAAAATACGTCGTCGCCTTCCTAAGCAGCGGCTCCCCGCAGCAGCCGCTCGCCGAGTTCGTCGCAGCCGATGACTACGAGCAGACCCGCGAGCTCGTCGCCGTCATCCGCGGGAGCGACGGAGGCCGTCGTATGTACGGCGCCGGCGACGAGCTTCCCCGGATCTACAAGGATCGGTTTCGAACTCAGCTCTACAGCGAGCGAGTCGCCTATCCGGGTGTTTGGAACAAGTCCGTCGTGGTTGCGCGTGAGGATGACCACGAAACGATGCTCAACCACGCGCTGATCCAGGGCCGCCGACGCTACCCGACCTAGGCGATGAGGCCGATGGCGACGAGCCCTCTCCGGGGACCTCTCCCCGAGTCCGGCGCGCTGGTGGCCGAGCTGCATAGGTCAGATCGGGGAACTGCGAGCCCTGAGCGACACACGCCGAGCGAGGTCAGATTGACTCGCGGAGCGCATTCGCGGCAGCCTGCAGACGGGTGCTGACCTCAGCGAGTTCTCTCGCCGCGAGGTCAATGCGCTCCTGCTGTGTGTCCGCGCGCTCGCGAACGGCGCCGAGCTGACGCGCCATGTTCTCCACAGCGCGGGTCAGGTCCGCCAGTTGAGCAGCGATGGCTGCCGTGTCCTCTGCCTCGGCCACGTTTATCGGATCTTACGGCGTGCAGCGTCGTGGCAGCGCATCGGGCTAGTTCCCGCGTGGATGGGCCACGCCCTCGCGGCACGGCTGCCGCCCTTACGGCCGGCGACGCCGCGCCGCCAGGGAGCGCGCGCGGCAACCGGCCACGGGCCACGGGCCAGCCAGCATGATCCGTGCTCAACACCGGACCAGTTCGACGGAGGAAGCAGCCCGAGGCGGACCCAGGGTTAGCGTCGAGAATGAGCGCCTGCAACCGTTCAGCCTCATCGCGCTCCTCGTGATCGTCGGCGGCATCGTGCTCGCCCGGCCGCTTCGACTCGTGAGTCGAAACCTTGGCGACGCTCTCTCGCTGGCAGCCACTTGGCGGCGCGGCTCGCGATCATCGTCATCGGCGGGTGGTCCGGCGTCTGCGCGAGGGAACGCTGACCTAGAGTAGGATCTCGGCCGCCACCCTCGCGTCGCAGCCTTGGCGGACGAGCTCGACGGCGCGATGGAGATCGGCCTCGCTGTGCGCGATGCGCTCGGCGAGATGGACGGGGTACCCGGCCTCGATCAGCACGTGGAGCCTCCAACCGGCGACCCGATCGCGCTCCGTCTGGTCCTGTTCGATGATCTCTGGCATCGCGGTGGCGGTTTTCCCGCTGGAGATTCGTTCTCTCAGAGACGAACCCTGCCTCGAGAAGTTGGAGCGCTACCTCCGCGCTGCCGGCACCGACTCCTCGGCGCGGCGCGCGATCTCCTGGAGCCGCTGATCGAGCACCGCGCGCTCGGACTCAGCTTCCTCAGCGATGCTGCGCATGCGCTCGCGGAGCTCCAGCTCGAGCTGGCTCAACCGCCGTTGGAGCGCCCCGATGAACTCGTCGCGCTGGCGCTCGAGCCCCGCCGTGACCTGGCGGAGCCGCTTCTCGACTCGCTGAGTCCCCTGGTCGGCGACCTGCGCCAGCCGCTCGGCCAGGACGGACTCGGCCTCGCGGGCGAACATGTGGACAGCGCGGTCGAGCTCGCGGGCCAGGCGTCGCGCGGCTTCCTCGCGGGCGGTCTTGACCGTTGCGTCGAACTGCAGGGCGGCTGCCTCGGCGAACCGCCCCGCGGCCTGGTTGGTCGAACGCTCGAGGCTCTCGAGCTGCCGGCGCTCGACGTCGGTGAAACGCGCCTCGATGCGCTTGACCACGTCCGACTCCTCGCGCTCGACGCGCTCGGCGATGCGCCTGTCACGGGCCTTCAGCCGCTCGTTCAGCTCCTCGACCGTTCGCCGCCCTTCGGCCGCATGAGCCTCGAGGTCGACGCGTACGCTCTCGGCAGCGGCCTTCGCGGCGCGTTCCAGGTCCTCGCGGAGCCGCCCGACCGCGATCGCCTGCAGCTCGGCGGACTCGTCGATCTTCTCGCGGTCGGCCTGGATCCGCTCTTCTGCCTCGGCGATCACGACGGCCTGCCGCTCACGGAGCTTCGCCAGCTCCGCCCCGAGCGACTGCTGCGTCCGGTCGAGGTCGGCCGCCCAGTCGCTGAGCCGCTGCTCGACGCGCCGCTGGGCCTCGGCGAGGCCCGCGGTCAGCCTCGCAATCGACTGCTCCTCCTCCTCGACCACGGCGCGGCGCCGCTGCTCGGCGATCCGGCGCTCCTCCGCCAGGAGCTTCGAGCGGGCATCCGCCTGCTCGCGGGCCATCACGAGCTTGAGCTCCTCGGCCTGCGTCGCCGTCTCTTCGCTGATCAGCCGGCTGATCTCGTCCCGCGCGCGGTCGAGCTCCGCCTCCACACTCGCGAGGCGCTCGGTCCGGCGGTGTCGGCGTTGGAGGAAGCCCACGTCACAATCGTAGGGAGTACAGAGCCGCGGCGAGCACGACCATCGACAGGGCGAGCAGCCGGAGGGCCCGCTCCGGCGTCGCCACGAGCCGTTGCGCTGTTGCGGCGTCGGCGGATCCGGCCCGTCGGACCGTCCGTACCTCAGTGGAGAGCGTCCGCTGGGCGAGGCTCGTCAGGAGCGCGAAAACGGCGCCGAGTAGGGCCTCGAGCGAGAGGCGCTCCGCGGTGACGACGTAGGCCGCGAGGAGCGGGAACGAGCCCCAGGCGAGGCCGAACCAGAGGTCGGAGTGGAACGCGCCGCCGAAGAGCTCCAGGTTGTAGGCGACGACGATGAAGCCGCCGAAGGCGACGAACGGCAGGAGCCACGGGGTCCAGGCGATCGACGCTGCGATCCCGATCGCGACCGCGGCGGCGATCGAGAGAGCGGCGAGGCCAAACAGCACCCGGTCCGGGATCCGGGTCCGGAGCGGACGCCCGTTCAGCTCGTCGAGCGCGTGCGCGCCGATTCCCATCGCCAGGAAGAACGCGGCCAGCGCTGCGAGGAGCCGCCCTTCGTCGAGCTCCGGCGCCAGAGCCGCCCCGATCACGACGTAGGAAAGGTGCCAGGCCGTGTACGGCGGGTGGAGGAGGGTCAGGTAGTCGCGCCAGCCACCCGACTCGAGCGCGTAGAAGGCGGGGCGGCTCACGCCTTGCGGCCCCACATCACGAGGCCGCCGCCGAGCGAGAGACGCCGCGACCGGACGTCCTCGATGCCGGCGTCGGCCCACAGGCGGGGCAGGTCGGTCCGTTTGTGGAACTCCCGGATGCTCGGGCCCAGGAACGACCCGACGCGCCGCCAGCTGGGTGAGACGACGGCGCCGAGCGCCGGCAGCCCGACCCGCACGTAGAGCTCCCACGCCGGCCGGGCAAGGCCCCGCGGCAGGCCGAACTCCTGCATCGCGATCGTGCCGCCGGGACGGACCACGCGCGCGAGCTCCGCCATCGTCGCGGCCGGATCGTGGACGTAGCGGAGGAGGTAGGTGAAGCTGAGCGCGTCGAAAGAGGCGTCCTCGAACGGGAGCCGCTCGGCGGTGCCCTCGACGAGCTCGATCCGGTCGGCGAGGCCCGCCCGATCGACCCGCTCCCGCCCCGTCGCGAGCATCTCCCGGCTCTGGTCGACGCCCACGACGCGGCAGCCTGTCCGCCGCACGAGCTCGATCGCGACGGCCGCAGTCCCCGTGGCGACGTCCAGCACGGCGTGCTCGGACCGGACGTCGAACCGGGAGACGAGGAACCGCCTCCAGCGCGGATCCTGGCCGAAGGAGAGGAGCTTTGCGTAGCGGTCGTACGTCGGCCCGAGCGGGGCGAACAGCTCCACGGCGTCCATCGGCGTCGAGTCTAAGGTGGGCCGGTGAGCCTCCAGGATGAGCTCGATCGGATCGCAGCGGCGGCAGGCGAGCTCGCGGACGAGGGGGAGGAGGTGACGGGCGTCCTCGCCGCCGATCCGCCGACCGGAGGCCGCGTCTACCTGTGCGCCTTCACGGGCCCCGACCGCCTCAGCTGGCTCGCGCTCGACGAGAAGGGCCTTGCCGTGACCCGTCGTGAGGTCGTCCGCGGTACCGCGTCGCTGATCGCGCTCTGCGAGGTGGCGGAGGAGAGCGCCGGCGGGGGAGAGCTGGACGATCTCCTCGCGAGGCTCGTCGCGCTCCGCCTGACCGACAACCCGATCGGGATCGACGAGGCCGAGGAAGCGGTGCGCGAGCTCCAGCGGGTGCTAGGCGCCTCGCCGCGGGTGGCAACAGCCGGGTTCCTCGACGAGGTCGGTTCCGCGACGCGGCGGCTCGAGGAGGCGCTCGGCGAGAGCGGAGGCGGCTCGCCGTTCGCGGAGCTGATGAAGCAGGGCGCGGCGTCGGTGGAGGAGTTCACCACCGACGTCGAGTCGAACTACCGGCGCGAGTTGAGCTAGGGGTACGGTGTAGGCATGAGCGAAGGCTTCGGTTTCCCGATGGGCGGCGATCCCGAGGATCTGATGCGCGGCCTGCGCGAGTTCGCCGAGCGGCAGGCGGAGTCGGTCGCCGAGGCGCAGCGGGAGCAGTTCGCGACGCTGACGCTGAACACGGCCGTCGCGCTGACCGCGGCGGCGCTGCAGCAGGTGAACGTCGAGGGCGGCTCTGACGAGCAGGCGGTCGCGCTCCGCGATGCCATGCGCGTGCTCTTCCCCGAGGCGGTCGCACTGGTTTCCGCCGCGCGCCAGGGGTTCATGCGGGAATAGGATTCGGGCCACCCGTGGCCCTGCTGGATCGCGCCATCGTCAGCGCCCTGCCGGCGGTTCCGAAGCCGCTCGTCCGCCGGATCTCGCAGCGCTACATCGCCGGTGAGAGCGTCGACGACGCCTGCCGGGTCGTCAGCGAGCTGAACGACGCCGGGAAGATGGCGACGATCGACGTCCTCGGCGAGGAGATCACGACGCCCGAGGAGGCGCGGCACATCGCCTACGCGTACGACGATGTCTTCCGCGTGATCGAGGAGCAGAAGCTGGATTCCAACGTCAGCGTCAAGCTGACGGGGCTGGGACTGAAGCTCGGCCGCGACGTGGCGCGGAAGAACCTCGAGCGCACGGTCCGCGGCGCCGCCGAGCTCGGGAACTTCGTGCGGATCGACATGGAGGACTCGAGCTGCACCGCCGACACGCTCGCGCTCTATCGCGAGCTGCGCGAGGCGGGCCTCGACAACGTCGGGATCGTGCTCCAGGCGCGGCTGCGGCGCACGCTCGCCGACATCGATGCGCTCTCCGACCTGACGCCGAACGTCCGGCTCTGCAAGGGCATCTACCTGGAGCCGCTGAAGATCGCCTTCCAGGACTTCGACCAGATCAGGGCGAGCTATGTCAACGCGCTGGAGGCTCTGCTCGAGCGGGGGTCGTACGTCGGGATCGCGACCCACGACGAGTGGCTTCTGTCGGAGGGCGCGCGCCTCGTGCGGAAGCACCGTTTGACGCAGGAGCAGTACGAGTTCCAGATGCTCCTCGGCGTGCGGGAACGTCGCGGTGACCAGCTCGTCGCCGAGGGTCACCGCCTGCGCATCTACGTTCCGTTCGGCGAGCAGTGGTACGCGTACTCGCTCCGGCGCCTGCAGGAGAACCCGAAGATCGCTGGCTACATCGCTTCCGACACGCTCGGCCGGCTGATCCCGGGCCGCAACGGCGCCTAGGGCGGGGGCGGCGGGCCGCCTGGAGGCGGCGGGGCTGCCTCTTCCTCCTCGACGCGGGTCACACGGCGGCCACGGTCGTAGTAAGGATCCGCGGGAGGCGCCGCTCCCCGATCGACGTACGTCCTGCGCCGGGTGAACGCGCCGGGGCCCCACCAGGAGCTCCACAGCAGCAGGCTCAGGACGAAACCGATCAGCCCGACGATCATCAGGATCACGCCGACGGCGTCGACGTTGAAGTCGGTCGAATCTGCGTTCACGCCCCAGACGAGGATCGCGCCTACGGCGATCACGATCAGGCTGACGACGAGCCCCATGTCACCTCCCGGTGTGGTTTCGCCGCTATTTGCGGCCCTGCGGGGCCATACTGTGCGCCCTGAATGGAAACGCTCGACCCCAACGAAAGGTTTCGCGAGCGACGTCGAGCGGCCCGAAGACGCAAACGGATGCGCCGCACGGCAGGCGGGATTGCGCTGCTCGTGGCGGGCGCCGCCGTCTTCGTCGGCGCCCGCGGCATCGACCGCGGGACCGCGGATAACGCGCAGCCCGCGGCGAAAAAGGTCGCGGCGAAGAAGGTGATCAAGCTGACGGGCCCGCCCGTCCCGGACGAGATCCGCGGCGTGCACGTGACGATGGCGCTCGCGTCGATCCCAGGGAAGCTCGACGGGTACGTCCGCACCCTCGGCCTCAACACGGTCGAACTGGATGTGAAGGACGAGAACGGCGAGGTGGCGTTCTACCACCGGGCTCCGCCGATGGCGCGTCGCGTTGGCTCGGCCATGCGGTACTACGACCCGAAGAAGGTCGCGACCGCGCTGCACCGCCAGGGGATCTACGTGATCGGCCGCATCGTCTGCTTCGAGGATCCGCTGCTTGCCGAGAAACGGCCGGATCTCGCGATCCAGACCGCCGGCGGCGGCATCTGGCAGAACAACGCCGGGCTCGGCTGGGCCAACCCCTACGACAAGCGCGTCTGGGACTACAACCTCTCGATCGCCCAGGCGGCCGTGAAGGCCGGGTTCGACGAGATTCAATTCGACTACGTGCGCTTCCCGAGCGACGGGCCGATCGAATCGGCGATCTTCCCGGGGAAACGGCGGGAAGCGATGGCGCTGACGATCGCGAAGTGGGTCCACTACGCGACGAACCGACTACGAGCGATGGGGGCGCGGGTTTCGGTGGACGTCTTCGGCCTTTCGGCGACGCGGAACCTGGGCATCGGGCAGTCGCCCCGCCGGCTCGCGAAAATCGTCGACGCGATCTACCCGATGGTCTATCCGTCGCACTACGGCTCCGGCGAGTACGGCCTCTCGAGCCCTGTCTCCGTCCCCGGCCGCACCGTCGGCCGCTCGCTCCGCGACTTCCGGCGTCAGATGCGCGGCGGCCGCGCCGACCTCGTCCCCTGGCTCGAAGACTTCAGCTTCACCGGCACCACGACGCTCGAACACGTCCAGGAGCAGATCCGCGCCGCCCGCAGATGGCGCTCGCGCGGCTTCCTGCTCTGGAATCCGTCCGGCATCTACACGACTGGAGCGCTGACGACACCATGACGAACGAGGAACGACTCACCGATCTGCGCGAGCGGCTCGCCACCATCCACGATTTCCACCGGGCCGTCTGGCTGCTCGGCTGGGACCAGCACACGATGATGCCGCCCGACGGGACCCCGGCCCGCGGCGACCAGCTCGCGACGCTCGACGGGTTCGCGCACGAGCTCTTCATCTCCGACGAGGTCGGCGAGCTGCTCGACGGTCTGCAGGAGTACGGGCAGGAGCTCGACCCGGAGTCGATCGACGCGCAGCTGATCCGCGTCGCGCGTCAGGACTGGGAGAAGGCCCGGAAGGTGCCCGCAGAGCTGCGCGCCGAGATCACGAAGGCCGAGGTGTTGGCGGTCCCGGCCTGGGCCGATGCCCGCAAGAACGCGAACTACGACACGTTCCTACCGTTTCTCCGCCGGAACGTCGAGCTGAAGCTCCAGTACATCGAGTGCTTCGCGGACACGGGGCGCTCGGCGTACGACATCCTCCTCGACGACTACCAGGAGGGCGCGAAAAGCGAGGAGATCACGGCGGTCTTCGAGCGCCTGAAGCAAGAGCTGATCCCGCTGATCCGCGAGGTCGCCTCGACGGAGCAGGTCGATACGAGCTTCGCTCACGGCCACTTCCCGGTCGAGAAGCAGGAGCTCTTCGGACGGGAGATCCTCGAGCGGCTCGGCTTCAACTCGGACGCCTGGCGGCTCGACCCGACCGTCCACCCGTTCGCGACGTCGATCTCGCTGGACGACATCCGGCTGACGACGCGGTACTCCGAGGCCGACCTGGAGTCGATCTTCCACACGAGCCACGAATTCGGGCACGGGATCTACGAGTACGGCATCGACCGCGAGCTCAACCGCACGCCGCTCGCCGAGCTGAACTCGATGGTGCTCCACGAGTCGCAGAGCCGGCTCTGGGAGAACCTCGTCTGCCGCGGCCGCCCTTTCTGGGAGTACTTCTTCCCGAAGCTGCAGGAGATCTTCCCGGAGCAGCTGAACGACGTCGATGTCGAGGCCTGGTGGCGCTCGGTGAACAAGGTCGAGCCGTCGCTGATCCGCGTCGAGGCCGACGAGATCACGTACGGGATGCACATCATCCTGCGCTACGAGCTAGAGCAGGAGATCATCGCCGGCCGGCTGGCGCTGGAGGACATCCCCGAGGCGTGGAACGCGAAGATGAAGGAGTACCTCGACGTGGACGTTCCGGACGACGGTGTCGGCGTCCTGCAGGACGTGCACTGGTCGGGAGGCTCGTTCGGGTACTTCCCGACGTACCTGCTCGGGACGATCGCCTCCGTGCAGATCTGGGAGGCGGCGCGCAGCGAGCTGCCTGACCTCGACGGGCAGATGGAGTCGGGCGAGTTCGGGACCCTGCGCGAGTGGCTCGGCGACAAGCTCTATCGCTGGGGCCGCAGGTACCCACCGGAGGAGATGCTCGAGCGCATCGTGGGCTCGGCCCTCGACCCGGAGCCCTACCTTCGCTACCTCAAGTCCAAGGTCGAAGCGATCTACGGGGTCCGCGTCTAAGGGTGTCGCCGAAAGTCTCACGACTTTCGGCGAGGGTGGCGTCGGCTGTTCGATGCGGCGGGCATGACCACGGCGCTTCTGCCGGTCCCTCACCCTTGGGAGCGGCGTGAGCGAGGCGGGCAAAGCCCGCCCCGCGGCGCCGCAGATGCTGGTCGAGCACGTCGAGCGGTTCAACCAGGGAGTCCGGTCGGGCGACTTCGGCCCGATGATCGCAGCGTTCGCAGGGGACGCCGCGCTGGTGTTCGAAGGGATCCCGGTCGGCCCATTAGCCGGCCGGGATGCCATCGCCGAGGCGTACCGGGCCCGTCCGCCGGACGACGAGATCGTTTTGCTGGATGGCGACGGAACCTACGCCTGGGCCTCGATGCCTGACGTGCCCGCCGGGCAGATGTTCCTCACGGAGCGCGACCGCGAGATCACGCGTCTCGTGATCCGGTACGACCGTTAGGCCAGCAGCGAGTAGCCGCCGTCGACGATCAGCGTCTGGCCGCGGATCATCTCCGCGCCGGGCGAGGCGAGGTAGGCCACGACGTCGGCGACGTCCTCCGGCTCGACCATCCGGCCGGCCGGCGTTCTCGTCTGCGCCATCTCCATCATCTGGTCGCGGTTCGGGAAATGCTCGAGCGCCCGGGTCTCGACGACCCCCGCCGAGACCGCGTTGACGCGAATTCCCTGCGGCGCCAGCTCCACGGCCAGCGAGCGGACGAGTGCCTCCAGCGCCGCCTTCGAAGCCCCGATCAGGACGTAGTTCTCGAGCACGCGCAGCGACCCGAGGCTGGAGATCGCGACGATCGACGACCCCTCCGGCATCCGGGGCGCGACAGCCCTCGTCAGCGAGAGGAACGCCTTCGCGTTCGCGTTCATCGTCCAGTCCCAGTGCTTGTCCTCGGTCTCGAGCGCCGGCCGCGCGACGCCCGTCGCGGCGGCGTGTACGAGGACGTTCCACGGCCCTGCCTCGGCCACCTCGCCGAGCACCCGTTCCGACGAGACGTTCCCGCGGACGAGCACCGCCTCGGCGCCCGCCTCCCGTAGCTCCTCACCCACCGCCTCCGCCGCTGTGTCGTTGCGGAGATAGCCGACGCCCACGCGCTTCGCCCCGTCCGCTGCGAAGCGCAGCGCGATCGCCCTGCCGATCCCGCGCGAGCCGCCCGTCACGAAGACGGACGCGTCGTTCATCCCTTGGGCGGCAGCGGGTGGCTGGCCGGCGCGGAGCTCGGGATCTTCTCCCACCCGAGGCCTCGGTCACGCGGCTCGGGCGGCACGTCCTCCGACTTCGTCGACGCGAAACCGAGCCGGTCGAGCAGCTCCATCTTCTCTTCGCCGTACCGGCGCACCGGGTGATCCTCCGGGAGGTCGCTGACCACCTCCCAGACGCGGGCGCGGATCTGGTACGCGAAGTGCGGCGTCGCCGGGCCGACGAGCGCGTCGATGTCGCCGATGGTCGGCTCTCCGTTCACCGCCGCGAAAACCTAGCGGCCTGGGCGCCTGTACGCGTGGACGACGACCGACCCGTACGTCCGGTGGTCGGCCAGATCCCAGACGAGCCGGTCCTCCAGCTCGGGGTAGACGTTCTTGCCTGTGCCCAGGAGTACGGGAAAGATCATCAGCCTCAGCTCGTCGACGAGGTCGTTTCGCAGGAGGCCGTGGACGAGCGTGTTGCTTCCATGTACGACGATGTTCCCGTCGACCTGGTCCTTGAGTCGTCGGACGGAGTCCGGGAACTCACCCTCGAGCACCGTCGTGTTGTTCCACTCCGGGTCCTGCAATGTGCTGGACACGACGTACTTCGGCATCGAGTTGAACTTGTCGGCGAACCCCTGGTCGTCCGTGCGTCCCGGCCAGGCCGCCGCGAAGCCCTCGTAGGTGACTCGCCCGAGCAGGAGCGCCTCGCTCTCGTGGAGCTCCTCGAGCTTGTAGTCGTACTGGCCCTCGTCCGGGAACTCGAAGGTCCAGTTCGTGTACTTGTAGCCCTCCTCGCCCCCCGGGGCCTCCATGACCCCGTCTGTCGAGACGAACTCTGTGACGATGATGCGTCCCATTGCCAGCTCCTTCCGTCGGTGGTCGAATGGCAGACCGTCGCGGAGCGGGACAATCATCGCGCTAAGGCGGATCAGCGCGGCGCAACTGATGCTGCTCGCGACCGTCTCGATCTGGGCGTTCAACTTCACGGTCACCCGCTACGCCGTCACGCACGGCTTCCAGCCGCTCGCGTACTCGGCGCTCCGTTTCAGCGCCGCGGCGACGATCGTGTCGGCGATCACCTACCGGCTGGAGCGCTCGCTCCGGTTCGAGCGGAAGCACGCGCTGCTCCTGATCGGCGCTGCGTTCGTCGGGATCTACCTGAACTCGATCGGGTTCATGTACGCGATCGACCTCACGAACGCGTCGACCGTCGCGCTCATCTTCGGAAGCCTGCCGATCCTGACCGCGATCTTCGCGTTCGTCCTCGGCATCGAGCGGCTGCACCGGCGCTTCTGGCTGGCCGCAGCGATCTCGTTCGCAGGCGTCGCGCTCGTGGCGGCGGGCTCGGGACACGGCGTCTCCGGCAATCTGGCCGGCGATCTGCTCGCGCTGCTGGCGGCCGCGACGTGGGGGTTCTACGCGGTCGCGATCGTGCCGCTGCTCCGGCACTACTCCGTGTGGCGGATCAGCGCCGGGGGCCTGGTGGTGGGCGCAATCCCGCTCGTGCTGACGGCGCTGCCGCAGCTCCGGGACCAGCGCTGGGATCTCGGAGCGCTCGTCTGGGCCGCCTTCGTGTTCGCTGTGCTCGGGCCGCTCGTCCTGACGAACTTCCTCTGGTTCACGGCGATCGACCGCGTGGGACCGTCGCGCGCGACCCTGGTCACGAACCTCCAGCCGTTCCTGGCGGCGCTCTTCGCGGTCGCGTTGCTCGGCGAGGACCTGACGTGGCTCCAGGTCGCCGGCGGCCTCGCGATCGGAGCGGCGCTCTTCATCGCACGGCGTCGCCCTCAACCGGAGCCGACGTGATCGAGCAGCGCGTCGAACGCGCGGCTGGTCGAGCGCTGCGTTCCCTCGAGCCGGTGAAGACGCGTGGCTACGCGCGGGCCTTCCACGCGATCGCCACCTTCGAAGACGACTCGACGGCCTTCGTCAAGGCCGGGGCGGAGGCGGTGACGAGCGCGTTTCTGCGCGACGAGCTTCGTTCCTACCTTTCGATCCAGGGACCGTTCATGCCCGGTCTGCTCGGCTACGACGAGAAGGATCCCCCGCTGCTCGTCCTCGAGGACCTGAGCCTCGGGCGCTGGCCCCCGCCGTGGGATCCTCAGGCGATCGCCGCCGTCCGCGGCGCCCTGGAGGCGATCTGGGCGACAGGCCCTCCCAAGTGGGTACCGCCGACCACGGACGACCGGGAGGAGCTCGCGGGCGGGTGGGCTGAGATCGAGAGCGCTCCGGCGCCGTTCCTCTCGCTCCGAATCCGCTCCCCCGAGTGGCTCGACGACTGGCTGCCGCGCCTGCGAGCCGCCGCTGAATCGGCGCCGATCGAGGGGGACGCCCTGCTTCATCTCGACGTTCGCAGCGACAACATCTGCCTCATGGAGCGAGGTGCGGTGGTGGTCGATTGGAACCTCGTCCACCGCGGGAACCCCGACCTCGACCTCGCCGGCTGGGCGCCGTCGCTGCGTCTGGAGGGAGGGCCTCCGCCGCACGAGCTCCTCCCTGACGCGGGTGGCCTGGCCGCGCTCCTCGCCGGGTTCTTCGGTTGCCGGGCCGGTCTCCCACCGCCGCCCACAGCGCCGACCGTGCGCGAGCTCCAGCGGGCGCAGCTCGAGGTGGCCCTCGAGTGGGCCGAGCGCGAACTCGCCTAAGATGAGCGTGTGAGCGCCACCGACTTCATGCCGCTCGAGGGCTGGGATCACGTCGAGCTGTGGGTCGGGAACGCGAAGCAGGCCGCCTACTTCTACGAGCATGCGTTCGGCTTTACGCGCACGGCGTATGGAGGGCCGGAGACCGGCGTCCGGGACCGCGCCTCATACGTGGTCGAGCAGGGTGACATCCGGTTCGTCCTGACCTCGGGGCTGCGCCCGGACAGCGAGATCACCCAGTTCGTCACCAGGCACGGCGACGGCGCGAAGGACATCGCGCTGCAGGTGCCGAGCGCCGAGGAGGCGTACCGGACGGCGGTTCAGCGCGGCGCCCGCGGAATCCAGGAGCCGCACTGGCTCGAGGACGAGCTCGGGCGCGTCGAGCTGGCCACGATCGGGACCTACGGCGACACGGTCCACACGTTTGTGAACCGACGCGACTACGCCGGGACGTACCTGCCGGGCTTCCGCTCGACGATCGAGAACGGGCAGCCGTCCACCGGCGTCGGGCTGATCGTGCTCGACCACGTCGTCGGCAACGTCGAGCTCGGCCGGATGAACCACTGGGTCGAGTTCTACGAGCGCGTCTTCGGAATGACGAACATCGTCCACTTCGGCGACGACCAGATCCAGACCGAGTACTCGGCGCTGATGTCGAAGGTGATGTCGGACGGCAGCGGGAAGATCAAGTTCCCGATCAACGAGCCCGCCGAGGGCAAGCGCAAGAGCCAGATCGAGGAGTACCTCGAGTTCAACAACGGCCCGGGCGTGCAGCACATCGCGATGCAGAGCGAGGACATCGTCCGGACCATCGAGACGCTGAAGGAGCGCGGCGTGGTCTTCCTGGACACGCCCGAGACCTACTACGAAGAGGTCGAGGGCCGGGTAGGCGAGATCGGCGAGTCCTACGACGACCTGAAGCGGCTCCGGATCCTCGCCGACCGCGACGAGGACGGCTACCTGCTCCAGATCTTCACGAAGACCGCGCAGGACCGGCCGACCGTCTTCTTCGAGGTGATCGAGCGGCACGGCGCCACCACCTTCGGCGAGGGCAACTTCAAGGCGCTGTTCGAGTCGATCGAGCGCGAGCAGGCGCTCCGGGGCAATCTCTAGCTCCGGGCTGAGCGACCTCCTCGGAGCCCCGGCGCGGCAAGCCGCGACGCTCGAGCAGACCGAGCACCGGCCGTGGCCGCTGCCCGACGGGCCGTGGGTGATGGCCCAGACGTGGGAGCACCTGCTGTTCGCCCACTGGCGGGCGCCGGCGAACGCGCTCAGGGCGCTCCTGCCGAAGGGGCTCGAGCTCGATCTCTACGAGGGCGAGGCCTGGCTCGCGGTCACGCCGTTCCGGGTGACGGGGCTCCGGGCGCACGGCCTCCCGCCGCTGCCGATCATCTCGTCGTTCCTGGAGCTGAACACGCGCACGTACGTCACGGACGGGGAAAAGCCGGGGATCTGGTTCTTCAGCCTCGACGCGTCGAGCGAGCTGGCCGTGCTCGCCGCGCGTTATGGCTACAAGCTCCCGTACTACCGCGCGGAGATGCACTCCGAGCGGCGCGGGAAGGCCGTCGACTACGACTGCCGTCGCCGCGACTCGAGGGGTCAGCCCGCGGCGTTTCACGCTCGGTACCGGCCCGACGGGGATCGGCTCGACCCGGATCCGCGTTCGCTCGCGCACTTCCTCACCGAGCGCTACTGCCTCTACACGGTCGACGACGGCCGGCTGAAGCGGGGGGAGATCCATCATCCACCCTGGCCGCTGCAGCCAGCCGCGGCGGAGATCGACGAGAACTCGATGCCGCCGCCCGGCGTCGAGCCGGCGGATGAGGATCCGCTGCTGCACTTCTCGGCGCGCCAGGACGTTTTGATCTGGCCGCTCAGTGACGCCTGACGCGGTCGTCGTCGGCTCGGGTCCGAACGGGCTCGCCGCTGCGATCACGCTGGCCACGGAGGGCCGGTCCGTGCTCGTGCTGGAGGCGGCCGAAACCGTCGGCGGCGGGACGCGGACGCTCGAACTGACGCGGCCGGGCTTCCTCCACGACATCTGCTCGACGATCCACCCCCTGGCGGAGGCCTCACCGTTCTTCCGTCAGCTGCCCCTGGCGGAGCACGGCCTCGAGCTCCTGCACCCCGACGCGCCGCTCGCCCACCCCCTCGACGACGGAACCGCGGTCATGCTCGAGCGGTCGGTCGAGGCGACGGCGGCCGGCCTCGGCGTGGATGCCGGGGAGTACCGCAAGCTGATGACGCCGTTCGTCGATCGGAGCGACCGGCTGGAGCCCTTCCTCCTCGGACGCTCACCGCTCACGCGCCACCCGCTGCTCGCGGCGCGCTTCGGGGTTATAGCCCTGCGCTCGGCGGAGTCCGCGGTGCGGCGGTTCACAGGCGAGCGCGCCCGAGCGCTGGTCGCGGGGCTCGCGGCACATTCGCTGCAGGACCTCCACCGGATGCCGACGGCCTCTTTCGCGCTCGTGCTCGCGATCCTCGGCCACGTCCGCGGCTGGCCGGTCGTCCGCGGTGGCTCTCAGCGCCTCGCCGAGGCGCTCGCCTCCCACCTGCGCTCCCTCGGCGGCCTGATCGAGACCGGACGGCGGGTCGGTGCGCTCGACGAGCTGCCGCGGTCGGAGCTGACGATGCTCGACCTCACGCCGCGGCAGGTGCTCCGCGTCGCCGGCGGGCGACTCCCGGCCCGCTACGCGAGGGCGCTGCGGCGGTACCGCTATGGCCCGGGCGTCTTCAAGGTCGACTGGGCGGTGGACGGGCCGGTTCCCTGGGCCGCGTCGGAGGTCGCGCGCGCCACCACGATCCATGTCGGCGGCACCTTCGAGGAGATCGCCGAGTCCGAGTCGGCGGTCTGGCGGGGCGAGGCTCCCGAGCGCCCCTTTGTCCTCGCCGCGCAGCAGACACTCGTCGACGGGTCGCGTGCGCCGGCCGGAAAGCACACGTTCTGGGCGTACTGCCATGTCCCGAACGGATCGAGCGTCGACATGACGGAGCGGATCGAGTCGCAGATCGAGCGGTTCGCGCCTGGATTCCGCGACCTGATCCTCGAGCGCAGCGTCCGCGGGCCGGCCGAGCTCGAGCGCTACGACGAGAACTACGTCGGCGGGGACATCAACGGCGGAGTCCAGGACCTGCGGCAGCTCTACACGCGGCCGGTCCTCCGGCTCAACCCGTACTCGACGCCGGTGAACGGCCTCTACCTCTGCTCGTCGTCGACCCCGCCCGGCGGTGGCGTGCACGGCCTCTGCGGCTGGTACGCGGCGCGCTCGGCTCTTCGCGCGTAAGGAGTTTGTAAATCGCGCCCAAAACAGGAGGCCCGGGCCGGAAAACCGGGAACGACCTGTTGGAAGCGACCAGGAGGCACGAACCATGAAACGACTGTCGATGCTCGCCGTCCTGCTGCTCGCAGGTCTTGCGCTCGCCGCAACCGCGCTGGCGGATCCCGGCCACAAGGGCAAGGGCAAGTCTCAGCGGGGCAAGCACACCTTCGTCGTGACGACGACGGACAACGGCTCCTGCGGGACGCCGTGGGCGAACGACGTCGTCAAGCGGACGTTCATCGTCAAGCCGAACGGTGACGGCACCTACACGCTGACCCGCCGCGACCGGGGCAAGTTCGTCACGCTCGGCGGAACGAGCCCGGGTGCCTGCGACACGACCGGCCGCCATGGACATGCGGTCCGGCCGGGCGTAACAGGCAAGCTCGTCGGCTTCCTGCGTGGCACGGTCTCGGGTGGCACCTACAACCCGAACGCGACGTGCGTCGGGCCCACCTGCGGCTTCACTGACGTCTTTCTGACGACGTTCTTCGGGCCGAACGCGACGTTCTCGTGCTTCGTGAACAGCCCGGACTGCAAGTTCAACTTCAACTACACGGCTCCGCGCCAGCATCTCCTCTTCCGCCACTGGCAGGACAAGGGGAAGGGCGCCGGGACGTTCCTGAACGAGCAGTTCCACGGCGACATCGCCGACGCCTAGGCGTCGGCGCCCCCGACGGCGAGAGAGCCCGCTCCGGCGGGCTCTCTGCGTTCAGGCGGAAACCGGGAGAATCCGTTGCGATGACCCCGCAACGCCGCACGGCCCTGGTCTCCATCGTTGCGGCGCTCGCGCTGATCGCGCTCAAGCTCGGGGCGGGTCTCGCCAGCGGGAGCCTCGGCCTCATCTCCGAGGCGATCCACTCCGGCACCGACCTCGTGGCGGCGTTGCTGACCTTCTTCGCGCTGGGCGTCGCCGGGCGGCCTGCCGACCCCAGCCACCCGTACGGCCACGGGAAGGCCGAGCACCTGGCGGCTCTCGCGGAGGCGGCGATCCTCGTCGGCGCGAGCCTCTTCATCTCCTACCGGGCGATCTCGAACCTGGTCGGCCCCTCGGAGTCGCAGGTCGAGGCGACGTGGTACGCGTTCGTGGTGATCGCGCTCGTGATCGTCGTCGACGCGAGCCGGACGGTGGTCTCGCTGCGCGGCGCACGGGCGTACGGCAGCGCCGCGCTCCAGGCGAGCGCGCTCCACTTCGGCAGCGACATGGCCGGGTCGATCGCCGTCCTCGTCGGCCTCTGCTTCGTCTCGGCCGGTTACCGCGAGGCGGACTCGCTCGCCGCGCTCTTCGTCGCGGTCCTCGTCCTCCTCGCCGCCGGACGGCTGATGCGGGGGAACGTCGATGTGCTGATGGACCGCTCGCCGCCCGCCGCGGACGCCGCTGCGCGCAAGGCGATCGGGCAGGTCGAGCCGCCGGTCGAGCTCCGCCGACTGCGGCTCCGACGGTCCGCCGGCCGTCACTTCGCCGACGTCGTGATCGGCGTGCCGCCCGGCGCGGCGGTCGGGCAGGGCCATGCCGCCGCAGATCGCGTCGAACGGGCGGTCCAGGCGGCCCTGCCGGAGAGCGACGTCGTCGTCCACGTCGAGCCGCGCACCGAGGAAGCGCTTCGCGAGCGCGTGCTCGCCGCGGCGCTGGGCGTCCCGCCTGTCCGCGAGGTGCACAACGTTCGCGTCGTCACCGTCGACGGCGGGGTCGAGGTCGGGCTGCATCTGAAGCTGCCGGGTGAGCTGTCGCTCGCGGATGCGCACGAGGTCGCCTCCGAGGTCGAGCGGGCGATCTCGGCTGAGCTCCCGAACGTCGTCGCAGTGCAGACGCATCTCGAGCCCCTCCGTGAGACCGCAACCGGGGAGCGGACGGCTCGGCCCGACGAGAGCGCGGTGATCGAGGCAGTGCAGGAGGTGACCGGCGAGGCGCCACGCGACGTCCGGCTCGTGCGGACCGACGAAGGACTGCTCGCGTTCGTGACGCTGCGCGTTTCGCCCGATCTCACCCTGGCCGAGGCGCACACGCGAGCGAGCGAGGTGGAGGAGCGGATTCGCGAGCGCCGGCCCGAGATCGCCGACGTGGTGGTACACACCGAGCCTTGAAACCTCGCCCTCATGAGTCGGCTCTGGCGGTGCGCGGCCGGAGGGGACAGTGCGCCTAGCACGGCCCCGGAAGGCCGGGTGCCGTCAGAGCCGGCAGGCGGCGTCGGAGGCGGGCTCCGCCCGCCGGAAGCCGCTGCCGGTCAGGAGCGCGAGGTGAGGCTCTGCATGTTCAGCGTGAGGGGTCACCACATGGTCCGCGGCTGGCCGGGTCGGATCGACGGCGACCGCGTGGTCCAGCTCGCCGCGCAGACGCTGCAGTCGTTCTTCACCGGCGGCGGGCAGGCACGGGAGCACGCGGAGTACCGGCTCGACGAGGTCGAGTTCCTCCCGCCGGTGCTCCACCCGCCCTCGGTTCGTGACTTCTACGCGTTCGAGCAGCACGCGAAGACTGCGCGGTCGGGTCGCGGGCTCGACGTGCCGGAGGAGTGGTACCGGATCCCCGTCTTCTACTTCTCGAACCCGAACGCGATCTACGGGCCCGAGGCCGAGATCCCGTATCCCGAGGGGACGGAGGAGCTCGACTACGAGCTCGAGGTGGCCGCGATCATCGGCGCCGACCAGGCGATCGCGGGCTTCACCGTCCTGAACGACTGGTCGGCGCGGGACGTCCAGCGGGCCGAGATGCGCGTCGGCCTCGGGCCCGCCAAGGGCAAGGACTTCGCGACGAGCCTCGGGCCGGTGGTGGTGACGCCGGACGAGTTCGACGGCTCGTCGGGGACGATGGTCGCGCGGGTGAACGGGGAGGAGCGCTCCCGCGGCGACCTCGGAGACATGTACCACTCGTGGGAGGCGATCCGCACGCAGGCGGCGCGGAACACGGAGCTCTACCCGGGCGACGTCCTGGGGTCGGGGACGGTCGGCACGGGCTGCATCCTCGAGTTGGGCGACGGCCGCTGGCTCCGGCCCGGCGACGTCGTCGAGCTCGAGGTGGAGGGGATCGGTGTGCTGAAGAACACGATCGGCCCGCGCTAGTCTTCGGCCATGCCGTTCTACCAGCGCCTCGGAGAGGTCCCGCGCAAGCGGCACATCCAGTTCCGCGACAACGGGACGCTCCTGACCGAGGAGGTCATGGGGCTCGAGGGGTTCTCGGGGAACGAGTCGATCCTGTACCACCTCACGTCGCCCTGCCGGATCAAGGAGCTCGGCGATTTCCAGCCGATCAAGCGTGAGGAGTGGGTGCCCGACGCCCACGCGCACCGGCACTTGAAGACGATCGGGATCCAGGCCGAGGGCGACGAGATCTCCGGCCGGAAGCTCCTGATGTGGAACTCGGACGTCGAGATCTCCCTCGTCCGTCCGTCGGAGTCGATGGACTACTTCTTCCGGAACGGTGAAGGGGACGAGGTCTACTTCGTCCACGAGGGGTCGGGGACGATGCACACGACCTTCGGCGACGTCCCGTACCGAGAGGGCGACTACGTCGTCATCCCACGTGGAACGACCTACGCGTTCGAGCCCTCAGGCCCGCAGCGCTACCTGCTCTTCGAGACGCCTGGCCTGATCGAGATTCCGAAGCGCTACCGCAACCACTACGGCCAGTTGATGGAGCACGCGCCGTTCTACCACAGCGACATCCATCCTCCGACCGAGCTCCGGACCTATCGCGACCGCGGCGAGTTCCAGCTCCGCGTGCGCGTGCGGGACGGCTATCAGGACTACGAGCTCGACTACCACCCGTTCGACGTCGTGGGCTGGGACGGCTACCTCTACCCGTGGACGTTCAACATCAACGACTTCGAGCCGATCACTGGGCGGATCCACATGCCGCCGCCCTCACACCAGACGTTCGCGGGCCCGAACTTCGTCATCTGCTCGTTCTGCCCGCGGAAGCTCGACTACGACCCGGAGGCGATCCCGATCCCGTACCACCACTCGAACCTCCAGAGCGAGGAGATGATCTATTACGTCTCGGGCAACTTCGGGTCGCGCAAGGGCATCGAGGTCGGCTCGGTCACGCTCCACCCGTCCGGGATCCCGCACGGCCCGCACCCGGGCCTGGCGGAGAAGTCGATCGGGATGACGGAGACGGGCGAGCTCGCAGTGATGTGCGACACCTTCCACCCATTGAAGCTCTCAAAGCTCGCCAAGGACCTCGACGACGGGCAGTACGCCTACTCCTGGTACACGGAGGACGGCGTGACGACGTCATACGACGCCAACCCGGCCGGCGCGACCTCACACTTCTAGCTCAGCGGCGGCCGTCGGGCCGCCGTGGGTGAGCAGCAGCAGCTCGGCTCTCGAGACCAGGGGCCGGATCTCGTCCCCGAGCTCCCCGATCGTCGTCCCCTTGGGCAGCCAGCTCGGCGGGCACAGGCGCGGGCCGTCCAGCACGATGTCACCGAAGACGAGCGCGCGGTGCTGCGGCAGCTCGAGCACAGCCTCGTCGAACCGCGCCAGGTCATGGGGCCGGACGCCGCCCGGAAGCTCGTCGCCCGTGCCGTACGTGTCGGTGTAAGGCACCCGCTTCGCGACCTCCTTCGCGGCGCTCTTCGGCGCCCAGATCATCGTCTCCCCGTAACGCTCTGCGATCTGGGGCGCGCTCCGGACGTGCCACCGGATCGTGATCAGGATCGCCGGCGGCCCGTGGCCCTCGACATCCGCGTCGAGCGCCTTCCAGAGCTCCGCAGCGTCGCCGTCATCCTCCGGCACCTGCGGGTCGATCAGCACGAACGCGCCGTCCGCAATGAGCGCGTACGACGAGACCATTTGATCCCAGCCGAGCCCGTTCTTGCCGCGGGCTTTCGGCGTCCACTCCGGATGTGGGACCGCCCAGTGCCAGAGATGCGGTGCGATCTGCTCGATCGTCACCAGGAGACCGTAACCGCTCGCGCCCGGCCTTCCACCGGCTCGCCGGGACGTGTCCCGTTGCCAGCCACGCGGACACGGCCCGAACGTACGGTTGCGGCGTGGCGCCCCTCGCCATGCCGCAACCGTTCGACTTCGGGCTCACGATCGAGCGCTTCCGCGTGTTCGGCGCCGACCTCGCCAACCTCTGGCACGAGGAGGGCTTGCATCGGGTGATCGACGGCCGCGAGGTCCGGATCGAGGCGGCGCCCGGCGGGGTCAACGTCGAGCCGCTCGACGGCGAGATCGCCGCCGCGGTGCTCCACCTGCTCGGCGCGGACTTCGACCTCGACGCCTTCCAGCCGACCGATCCCGTGCTCGCCGGGCTCGTCCCCAGGCTCCGCGGGTTCCGGCCGCCGCTCTCCCCGAACCCGTTCGAGATGCTCGTCGGGGCGATCTCAGCCCAGCAAATCTCCCTGCGCGCAGCCTCGGCGGTCCGAAGCCGCTTCGTCGAGCGGTTCGGTGTCCGCCTCGAGCTCGCCTACGCGTTTCCGAGCCGCGAACGCGTCGCGTCCCTCGCCCAGGAGGACCTCACGGCGGTCGGCTTCTCGCGCCGGAAGGCCGACTGCATCCTCGCGCTTGCGCGCGCCGACCTCGACTTCGCCGCCCTCGCGGCGCTCCCCGACGAGGAGGTGAAGGCGGCGCTGGTCCAGCTCCCAGGGATCGGCGAATGGACGTCGGATTGGTTCCTCGCCCGCCACCTGGCGCGGCCGCGCGCCTGGCCGGCAGGCGACCTCGCCCTGCGCAAAGTGGTCGAAGGCTTCTATGGTGACGGCCGTCCCCTGACGACTCCGGAGGTTCGCGAGATCGGCGACCGGTTCGACCCCTTCCAGAATCTGAGCGCGCACTACCTGTTGACCGGCTCGAGGCTGCCGGCGTGAACGTCCGCCGTGAGGGAGCGACGTTCGTGGCCGAGGAGAACGGTGCGGTCCTCGGGACCGCGCGCGGCACGGACCACGGCGTGACGCTCGAGCTCGCCGACCCTCGCGAAGGGGTCGCCCTCGCGCTGTTGCGCGCGGTCGCGGCTGCGTCGCGCGCCGACGGAGGGGGTGAGCCCGAGGTCGAGGCGTTCGGGTCGATCCACCTGCAGACCGACAACCAGGACGAGATCGTGGGCGTCGTGCAGCGCATCGTCCCACGCGTCTTCCCGTCGCCCGTCACGATCGTCGCGCCTCCGCGCAACGGGTGGATCGCGGTGTACGACCGGATGGCCGAGAAGGACGCGAAGCACCTGCGGCGGCTGGGGCAGGAGCTGTCGGCATCGACGGGCCTCGTGACGTTCGCGATCGGAGTGGAGGGCCCTGTCGTTCACTACGTCGCCTTCGAGCGCGGCCGGGTGATGGACGAGTACGACTCGGTGCCTGGGTACCGCGAGCCGCTGCCGCCGGGCGACGCCATCGCATTACGCGCGAACCCGACGGTCGTGGCGCGGCTGACGAACGCAAGCGCGGCGGCGGTCCGGGCCGCCGCTCTCAGTGCCGGCTCCCCGGACGACCTTCCGCCGGCTGAAGACCTGATCCGTCAGATCGCCGAGGTGATCGGGCTCGAGGGGACGCAGTACCGGCTCGAGGACGCCCGGAACCTGCCCGGCGCAGTGGTGGTGGAGCACTGATGAAGCTCGTGCTGGTTCACGCGATGCCGCTGGACGAGCGGATGTGGGCGCCGCAGCTGAAGACGCTCGCCGACCAGGAGGTCGAGACGCCGAACCTCTACGATCTGGGCGGCGCCTCGATCGACGACTGGGCGGCGAAGCTGCTCGACCGCTACGAGGGCGAGCTCGCCGTCGTCGGCGCGTCGATCGGCGGCTACGTCGCGCTCGCGATGACGCGGGCCGCGCCGGCGCGGATCCGCGGCATCATGCTCGTCGGCTCACGGGCCGCCGACGATCCACCGGAGCGCAAGGCGGCGCGGAACGACGCGATCCGGACGCTGGAGGAAGCGGGCTTGGAGGCGTGGGCGCCGAACGCTCCGGCCCCGCCGCCGCCGGAGCGGACGGTCGACGAGGTGGTCCGCGCGGTCGCCGCACTGCGCGACCGCCGCGACTCGAGCGATGTCGCTGCGAGCTTCGCCGGCCCGCTCTGGGTCGTCGCGGGCGACGGCGACCCGTTCCTGACGGTGGAGGAGGCGGAGCAGATCGCCCAGAGCGCGAGGGACGGGCGCCTGGAGGTCTTCGAAGGCACGGGCCACTTCCCGAACCGGGAGCAGCCGGAGCGCTTCAACGAGCTGCTCCGCGAATTCCTCGCCGCCGTCAGGTAATCGACACGGAGAGCCGCCCGAGGTCGCCGAGGTCGACCTCGACCTCGTTCCCCGCGGCGACTGGGACCTGGACGATGGCACCCGTGATCACCCGGTCGCCGGGCTCCAGTCGCTCGCCTGCCGCCGCCAGAAGCTCCGCCGCCCGCCGCAGGAGCGCCGGCTCGTAGGCCGCGGCGCCCTCCGCGCGACGAACGCCGTCGACGAGGACGCGAGCGCGGAGCGGATCCGGGAGGTGGGGGAGCGACGCGCTGAGCACGAACGCCCGGTGGAACACGTTCGACGCGACGACCGCCTCGACGTCGTCCGCCGGCCGGTCGAGGTCGACGAGCTCGAGCGCGGCCGCGAAGCCGCCGGCCTCGCCTTCCGGGCCGACTTCGATCGCGAGCTCGCCGTCGACCCGCAGGTCGATCGTGCCGGCGGCGCGGAAAACGCCGCCCGGATCGAGCCGTGTTGCAGAGGTGAGATGGCCGAGCACCGGCCCCCACGGCTCCGCCTCGGTTCCACGACCGATCTTCCAGCCGACACGCTCCGCTCCCGTGGCGAGCTCGGCGCGCCACTCGAGCAGCTGCTGCTGGAGCGCGAACGTGAGCCGCTCGTCGATCACCTACGAGACGAGAACCTGGGCTTCTTTCAGCAGCTGCCGGAATGACTGCGCGTTCGTCGCCGCCTGAGAGACCCAGCCGCCGTCGCCGCCGGGGCTCCGGTTGTTGTTGTTGAAGAGGACGTAGGCGTTCTCGGCCTGCCCGGAGAGCTCGCGCAGCGGCCCGACCCACTCGCGCAGCTCCTCGGCCGAGTAGAGGTAGTCGAAGCGCTCGGCGGCGCTCCGGCCGCGCACGTTCCACGTGTCGGCATTGCGTCCGTGGAAGCGGAGATAGAGCGTGGGGGAGGTGAGCGCCAGCAGCGTCGGGGGGACGTTCTTCGCCTCGACTTTCGGCGCGTCGACGACGACGAGCGACATCCCGTGCTCCTCGAGGAACGAGAGCACGTCCGAGCGCACGCTCTCCTCGTACCAGCTCGTGTGCCGGAACTCGACGAGCATCTCGTCCTCCTCCATCTGCTCGCGGGCCCACGTGAGGTAGTCGAGCGACGCCGGCTTGTAGACGACGTACGGCGGGAACTGGAACAGGATCCCGCCGAGCTTCTCCGCCCGCCGCAGCGGGTCGAGTGCCTCGCGGAACTGCCGGAAGACCTCGGCCCTGAACTCGCGGGGCGGGCGGTCGACCCGACCTCGGTCGTCCACCGGCGCCTCGTCGCGGAGATCCGGTGGCAGCTGCTCGCGCTTCACCGGATGCCGCGTCATCACGCCGAACGCC
This sequence comes from Gaiellaceae bacterium, assembly GCA_035535195.1. GTDB lineage: Bacteria > Actinomycetota > Thermoleophilia > Gaiellales > Gaiellaceae > JACDAN01. The sequence goes on from DATLQK010000087.1 coordinate 29,372, forward strand.
TTCACATGCATGACGAAGTCGTCGGGCGTCTGCTCGACCCAGCGCTCCGCCATCGACTCGACCGGCAGGCGGTAGTACGTCGAGTCGAGCTCGACCGTGTCGAACCGCTCCGAGTAGTAGGCGAGGCGCTCGCCGGCCGGGAGTCCGGGAGGGTAGAAGTACTTCGAGAGCGCCTCGTCGGCCCACGAGCACGTTCCGATCCGGAGCGCGGCCACGCCCGAACGATAGAGGCGGGGCTCCGCGAAGGAGCCCCGCCTCGAGCTGACTAGCGCCGGACGCGAATCGCGATTCGGCTGGCGAGGTCGAACGCCGGAGCGACCGAGGGTCGCGAGCACCGCGGAGCCAGGCCCGTTGCCGGAGTGCAGTTCGGCGCCGAGCGCGGCTGGAGGTCGACGAAGGCGTAGAAAACCATCGTCTTCGTCTTCACGCGGACGCGCGCGGTCAAGCAGCCCCTGGCGTTCGTGCGCCCGCCCGCGACGCGCTTCGCGCGGGCGATCGTGCGGCCGCCTCGGATCGAGACGGTGACGCCGCGAACCGCCTGGCCGCCCTCGCTCAGGCACGAGGTCACGAGCGCGAAGGTTCGCTTGCCCCGCTTCTGGCGCTTCGCCTTGATCGAGAGCTGCACGGGCAGGCGGATATACGACGTGCTCTGCGCCGCGTTCGCCAGGTTCGGCGTCGCAGTTCCCGGGGTGTACGGCACGAACACGCCGTTCCACGGATGCGAGCCGCGCGTGCGCGGGTTCGTGAACACGCCCCGGACCGCGAACGCCGCGATCAGGACCGACGTCCCCTGTGTGGAACCCTGCGGCGGGGGCAGGTACGGCGTCGGGAAGCAGATCATCATCTTCGCCGACGCGTACCCAGCCTCCGGGCCGGCGGTGACGCGGTCGACGTACATGGGCAGGCGGACCGTCGTTCCGAGCAGGTTGAACTCGAGCACCCAGACCGCCCCGTGCGTCCCGGGCGAGCACGGGTTGCTGACGTAGTTCGCCGGATTGTCGGTCTTCACCGTCCCGGTGACGTCGAAGCGGGCGTTGTTCAGTGCCGCGACCTTGACGTTCGCCGAGAGCGTCCCGAGCTCCGTGCCGGCCGGCTGGTTCAGCGTGACGCCGTAACCGGGCGGCGAGTAGACGGTCGCCGCGGCGGTGGCGTCGTCCGAGGCGTCCTGGCCGAAGCCGATCACGACCGGCCCGCTGCCGCCGGTCGAGTGGTTCGTCCCCGCAAGGAGGAGGGACGGGTTGTAGGCGGCAAGGCCGGTGCCTGCGAACGCCAGCGCTCCGACGCCGGCGGCGACAACCACCAAGAAGCGAATCGTTGTGGTCAAGTTTGACCCCCCTTTCCCGGGCTTAGACGCTTGATTCGGCGAACGGTTGCGAGGTCCTTAGCGCGAGATCGGCCGCCTGAGGATGGGAAGCACCATCCGCGCTTCGCCCAGGGTCGCCCGGGCACCAGTCTGGACCGCAATCGGGTAGACGAGATTCGCCGGGGACTGGGCGGTGGACGAGCCTGCCAGTGTGAGGCGGAGCCGCGACCCGCGAGGGATCGTCGTCGCCTGGCTCAGCAGCCTGATCGTGATCACGCGCATCCGCCCGGAGAGGACCGGCGTCGGGGCGGCGCCCTCGCTGACGACGAGCTCCTCGCCGCGCGGCGTCAGCGCCGAGAGCACGGCGACGAGGTGCGGCCAGCGCGTCGTCGAGGCGACTTTGACGCTGACGAGGGCGGATCCGAAGGTCTCGTTCAGCCGCTTCGTCGGGACGATCGTGCGGACGGCCTTGCCGTTGCTCTCGATCCGGCTCGAGCCGCGGAAGCGCAGGCGGAGGATCCGCCGGGCCGGCTGCGTCGCGTACTGGGTCGTGCGTCCGCTCCACGGATCGGGCGCCAGCTCGATCCTCGGGCGGGTGTCGATGCCGTTCCGCTCGCCCTTCAGGTAGCGGTCGAGCCAGAGGCGCGCCTGCGTCAGGTAGTACGTGCGCTCCGCCGCCGGGTTCGACGCGGGCGAGTGGCCGAGGTCGCCGAGGTAGAGCCGCTTCGGGCCGCCGAGTCGGGTGAACGCGGTCAGCGCCTGGTTCATGTCGAAGGCGTAGTCGCGCCGGCCCTGGATCATGAAGACCGGGGTCCGGATCCGCCCGAGCGTGTTCACGACCGACCGGTCCGCCGCGAAGCGCTGGATCCGCGCGGCGTTCTGCCCGGCGAGGGCGTCGTTCGAGAGAGCCAGCACCTGCGGATCCCAGCGGTCGTCCGGAAGCAGGCTGCGGAAGTACGCCACGAGGCCCGCCTTGGCGAAGCCCTGTGGCATCAGCGCGTCGTAGAGGCTTGTCCACGTGATCGCCGGGATCGCCGCCGCGAGGTGCGTGCCCGGAGCGGCTAGCAGCTTCCAGACCGAGCCCCCGCCGAGCGAGAAGCCGACGGCGCCGACCTTCGTGTCGCTGACCCCGGGGCGCGCTCGCAGCCAGGAGAGGGCGGCGGCATAGTCGGCGGTCTCGCGAGGGCCGACCAGCGTCGAGCGCCCGCCGGACTCCCCGTGGCCCCGAGCGTCCACCGTGAGCGCCACGTAGCCGTACGGGACGAGGAACTGCTCGGCGATCTCGTTCATCGACGCTCGGTTCCCGCCGAGCCCGTGCAGGAGCAGGACGGCCGGCCGGCCGCCGCTCGGCACGGCACCGTCCGGCACATGGAGCGTGGTCGCGAGCTCGACTCCGTCGCTCATCGGCAGCTTCTGGTCAGTCCGGACGAACGCCTGTGCAGGCGACACGAGGCCGAGCGCCGCCGCCACGGCGGCAAGCGTCAGTGCGAGACCCCGATTCACGCCCGAAGGTTAGTGCCCCGTCCAGCGGCATCAGTGGAAGGGGCACTAGCCGCGCCGCTCCGACTGTCACAATCGCGCCGATGGATTCGCGGGCGATCGGCGTCTTCGACTCGGG
>DATLQK010000088.1:0-26496 GCA_035535195.1 Gaiellaceae bacterium
GGCGCCTGCCTGGTTGATGTCGAGCGCCTTGCCTTCGGCCAACCCCTCCTTGATGTCGACGAGCGCGACGTCGCAGTAGTCACGCCGGGCGAGCTCCTGCGCGCAGGTCGCGCCGACGTTTCCGGCTCCCACTACGGTCACTTTGCGGCGACCCTTGTCGGGCGTGAACTCATGCCGGCCGAGCTCCATCAGACGCGGACCCCGAGCTTGTCGATGATCGCGGCCGCGACCTCGCTCGTCCCGACCGCGGTCGGGTCGTCGCGGGTCGGCTTCATGTCATAGGTGACGCTCCTGCCCTGCCGGATCACGTCCGCGATCGCCTCCTCGACCCGGTCGGCTGCTTCGTGCTCGTCGAGGTGGCGAAGCATCATCACGCCGGAGAGCATCTGCGCCATCGGGTTCGCCTTGTTCTGGCCTGCGTACTTGGGCGCAGAACCGTGCGTGGGCTCGAAGATCGCGGCGCTCTCGCCGAAGTTGCCGCCGGGAGCCATGCCGAGCCCGCCGATCATGCCCGCGGCGAGGTCGGAGACGATGTCGCCGTAGAGGTTCGGGCAGACGAGCACGTCGTACTCCTCCGGCCGCTGGACGAGCTGCATGCACATGTTGTCCACGATCCGGTCGTCGAACTCGAGGTCGGTGTTCTCCGCGGCGACTTCCTGCGCCACGCGCAGATAGAGCCCGTCGGTGAACTTCATGATGTTGGCCTTGTGCACGGCCGTGACCTTGCGGCGGCCGTTGCGGCGGGCGTAGTCGAAGGCGAACTGCACGATCCGGCGCGTGCCGCTCACCGACAGCGGCTTGATCGAGATCCCGGAGTCGTGGTGGCGCAGCTTCCCGCCGTGCTGCTCGATCCAGGAGATGAGCTCCTCGGCCTCGTCGCTCCCCTGCTCGTACTCGATCCCCGCGTAGAGGTCCTCGGTGTTCTCGCGGATCAGGATCAGGTCGACGTCGTCGAAGCGGGAGCGGACGCCCTCGTAGCTCTTGCACGGGCGCACCTGGCCGTAGAGGTCGAGCGCCTTCCGGAGGCCGACGTTGACGGAGCGGAAGCCGCTGCCGACGGGGGTCGTGATCGGCCCCTTCAGCGCGACGCCGGTCTTGCGAATCGCGTCGAGCACGTGGTCCGGGAGCGGATTCCCGTCGTTTTGGTCCATCACGTCCGTGCCCGCGTACTGGACGTCCCAGTCGAACTCCACACCGGTTGCCTCCAGGACCCGCCGGGTGGCCTCCGTCAGCTCGGGGCCGATGCCGTCGCCGGGGATGAGCGTGACTCGGTGCGCCATGCCGCGCGCGACTTTAGCTGAGGTTCCGCGCATCCCGGTCCGGGTAGATTCCCGCGCGATGACCGATTTCAAGCCTGGTCTCGAGGGCGTCGTCGCCGTCGAGACGGAGATTGCAGAGCCCGACCGCGAGGGCGGACAGCTCCGCTACCGCGGCGTCGACATCGAGGAGCTCGTCGGCCAGGTCCCCTACGAGAACGTCTGGGGGCTGCTCGTCGACAACGACCTCGGCTCGAAGATGCCCGACCCGGAGCCGTACGAGCCGGCCGAACTCACCGGCAATGCTCCGGCCGACCTCCAAGCTGAGACCGCGCGCCTGGCCGGCGAGTGGAAGCTGACAAAGCTGAACGAGATCTCGGCCGACCAGGCACGCGAGGACCTCGGCCGGCTCTCGGCGCAGATGATGGGGATCGTCGCGCGCTCGGCCGCCGTAGCCGAGGGGCGCGAACCGGCGCCGGACGACGTGGTCGCCCAAGGCGAGACCGCCGCGGAGAAGTTCCTGCTCCGCTGGCGCGGCGAGGCCGACCCCGACCACGTCAAGGCGATCGACACCTACTGGATCTGTACGGCCGAGCACGGCCTGAATGCCTCGACCTTCACCGCGCGCGTTGTCGCCTCGACCGGCGCGGACTGCGGCGCCGCGCTCTCGGCGGCGGTCGGAGCGCTTTCGGGCCCGCTTCACGGCGGCGCGCCCGCGTACGTGAAGCCGATGCTCGAGGAAGTCACGGCGATGGGCGACGCCGAGCGCTGGGTGCGCGAGGCGCTCGCGAGCGGCAAGCGGATCATGGGCTTCGGCCACCGGATCTACCGGGCCGAGGACCCGCGCTCCCGGATCCTCAAGCGCACGGCGAAGGAGCTCGGGTCGCCGCAGGTCGAGGTCGCCGAGGAGCTGGAGCAGGTGGCGCTGAAGGCGCTCCAGGAGAAGTCGCCGGACCGCGTGCTCGCGACGAATGTCGAGTACTACTCGGCGATCGTCCTCGACGTCGCCGAGATCCCGCCCCCGCTCGCGCCCGCGATGTTCGCGTGCTCGCGCGTGGCCGGCTGGTCGGCGCACATCCTCGAGCAGAAGCGCACCGGACGCCTGTTCCGCCCGTCGGCCCGCTACGTCGGCCCGGCGCCGCGGTCGCTCTCCACTGTCTGAGCTCGCTCAAGCCGCCGCGGAAGCGGATCAGCTGGCGGCCGCCGGCTCGCAGACGGAGCTCGCAGCGCTGCGGGCGAAGTGGGACGACGAGCTCGAGGGTTCTGCGCGCAGCCAGGACTTCCGAGAGCGTGCCGTCGCCTACCGCGCGATCGGGCAGTTCCGCTACCGCCAGAAGCTCGAGCTCCTGCGGCGCGGCCTCGAGGACGAGAGCCCGGCCGCGCGGGGCTCCGCGCTCCTCTCACTGGAGCTCCTCTCCCGTGACGGCCCGGCTCCGGTCAACTCCGACCGTTCACTTCTCCACACGCTCGCGGCGTCGGATCCGAACGCGACCGTCCGCCGCCTGGCGATCCTGTGCCTGAAGAACGGCTCGCCGCAGCGCGACACGATCACGATCCTCGAGGGGATCGCCGCGGACGACGAGCAGGATCGTGAGCTACGGGAGGCGGCGCGGCGGGTCGCCGCGCTGCTGACCAAGAAGAGCCGGCGTTAGCTGGAGCAGCTGCAGATCGAGCGGCCGGGGAGGTCCTTGCCGCAGCCCGCGCAGATGCGGCGGCGGCGGCGCCACTCGAGCGCCTTCTTCTCGACCCCTGCGGTCAGCATCAGCCAACCGGCCCCCATGGTGGAGGCGATCAGGAGGGCGGCTTGTGGTGTGATCGTGTTCATCATCTTTGTCGTCGGCGTGCGTGTGGGTGTGCTTGAAAAAACAACTCTCGACGCCGCCGATCGGTTACGTGGGTGTAGAGCTCCGTAGTTGAGAGATCGGCATGTCCGAGCATCTCTTGAACACTTCTGAGGTCGGCTCCGCCCTCGAGTAGGTGGGTTGCGAAGGAGTGTCTAAGGAGGTGGGGATGTACCCGCTCGGGCTCGAGGCCCCCCTTCTCGGCCAGCCGGCGGAGAATCAGGAACGCGCCGGCCCGCGTCAGCGCCCCGCCCTGTGCGTTCAGGAAGAGCTCCGGCCGGTGGCGACGATCGAGATGAGGACGGCCGCGTGAGAGGTAGCGGCGGAGGGCGTCCACCGCCTGCCGGCCGACCGGTACCACGCGCTCCTTGCCGCCCTTGCCGACGGTCCTGACGAGACGCTGGTCGAGGTCGACCCCCGCCTTGTCCAGCCCGACCGCCTCGCTGACGCGCAGGCCGGAGCCGTAGAGGAGCTCGACCAGGGCACGGTCGCGCAGCGCCCGCGGCGTCGTTCCCACCGCAGCCTCGATCAGCCGCTCGGCCTCGCCTGGTGAGAGCGTCCGTGGGAGCCGCCGCACGCGCCGCGGCAGGTCGAGGTCGGCGGCCGGGTTCTCCGTGACCGCGCCGATCAGGACGAGGTGGCGGAAGAGCGAGCGGACCGACGCGATGCGCCGCGCGATCGTCGCGGGGGCGAGGCCGGCGGCGCGCAGCTCCGCCAGCCAGCGCTCGAGGTCCTCGGTCGTCGCAGCGGCGGGCGGGCGGCCGAGCCAGCCGGCGAGCGCCGTCAGGTCGCGTCGGTAGGCCTCCACCGTCCGCGGCGCCAGGCGGGCCGCGGCGAGCGCGAGGAACGCCTCGAGCTCAGGATCTCGGGTGGGAGCGGTCATAGACCCGGCGAAGGCGCTTGGCGTCGACATGGCTGTACATCTGGGTGGTCGAGAGCGAGCTGTGGCCGAGAAGCTCCTGGATCGTCCGCAGGTCGGCGCCGCCCTCGAGCAGGTGCGTCGCAAAGGAGTGGCGGAAGCGGTGCGGGTGGGGAAAGAGCCGCCTCAGCGTGCTCGTGTCCAGCCGCCGTCCGCGGGCGGAGAGGAACAAGGCGTTCTGGGCGCCGGTTGCCAGCCGGGGCCGTACCTGCAGCCAGCGGCCGACCCAGTACGACGCCTCCTCGCCGAGCGGGACGACCCGCTCCTTCGCACCCTTGCCGAGTACCCGCACCGACTCGCCGTCGAAGTCGATGTCGCCGAGGTTCAGGTCGACGGCCTCCCGGCTGCGGAGCCCCGCCGAGTAGATCAGCTCTGCGAGCGCGCGATTGCGAATCTGCAGCGGGTCGTCGGAGCCGAGCGCCTCGAGCTCGGACTCGATCTCCTCCACCTTCGGCGCGACGGGGAGCCGGCGCCCCCGACGGGGCGCGAGCCGGGCGTCCGGGACGCGCTTCGGCCCGAGCGAGAACCGCAGGAAGGCGCGCACCGCAGCGAGCTTTCGCGCGATCGTCGCGCTGGCCAGCTTGCGCGGCTGCCGGCCGGGCCGCGCGCTCCCGAGCTCGGCCGCATAGGCGGTGAGGAGCCGCGCGTCGACGTCTTCGTGCGTCGCGCCCTGCGCCTCGAGCCAGGCGGCGAACTCCTCGAGGTCGATCCGGTACGCGCGGCGCGTCGCCTCCGAGAGCGACGGGCTCTGGAGGAACCGCTCTATTGCGGACGTGGTGCTCACCCGCCACCATTCGCGCCCGTGAAGGTCGCGTCCTGCCTCGTCGCGTGGCTGCTCGTCGCCGGTCTCGCCTCCGCGTCGGGCGCGACCCAGGCGATCCGCGTCCCGCCCGGGTACCGGGTCGAGGTCTACGCGCGAGGGCTCGAGCGGCCGACGGCGCTCGCCTTCGGACCGGGGATTCGCCTCTACGCGACGCAGGAGTCGGGCGAGGTCGTGCGCGTCGACCGCGGCTCGCGCCGGCCGAAGGTCCTGCTCCGAGGGTTTCGCTCGCCGCTCGGCCTGACGTGGTTCCGCGGGGCGCTGGTCGTGTCGGCGCAGGGGACGCTCTGGCGCGTGCGCGGCGGGCAGCGCGCGCCGATCGCGAAGAACCTGCCGTTCGGGCTGCACCAGCAGGACAACGTCGTCGTGTACCGCGGCCGGCTCTATTTCGGCAGCGGCTCGACCTGCAACGCGTGCGTCCAGAAGAGCCGTCTCAGCGCGGCCGTCCTCTCGGTCGGACTGGACGGACGGCGGCTACGGGTCGAATCGAGCGGCCTCAGGAACCCGTTCGGCCTCGCGGTCGACCCGGGCACCGGCCGCCTCTACGCCTCCGTCAACGGCCGGGACGACCTGGGCCGGGCGGAGCCGGCGGAGATGGTGGTCGAGATCCGGCGGAGCCGCCGCTTCGGCTGGCCTCCCTGCTGGCCGAGCTTCGCCCGCAAGCAGCTCCGCGGCCGCTGCGGCGGTGTCACGCGGCCGGTCGCGTATCTCCAGCCGCACTCCTCCGCAGACGGCATGGCGTTCTGGAACGGCGACCTCTACGTCGCCGAGTGGGGCGAGTACCTCCGGCGCGCGGCGGGCCGGAAGGTGACCCGCGTGCACTTGCGGCACGGCGGTCCCGCGCAGGTGACCACATTTGCGACCGGGTTCGAACACCCGCTTGCAGTCATCGCCGACCCGGACGGCGCACTGCTCGTCGCCGATCACGGCCGCGGCGTGGTCTACCGGATCGTGAAGACCCGCTAAGCCCTCCTCACAGCTCGTCCGGGAGCAGGGAGTACAACGCGAAGTCGATGCGCCGCCCGAGCCGGCGGTTGTAGCGGCTCGCTCGCAGCACGCCCTCGCGCGTGAAACCGGCTTTCTCGGCGACACGGTTCGAGGGACCGTTGTCGACGTCCGCCCGCAGCTGCAGCCGCTCGCTGTGGCCGAGTGCCCATGGCGCGGCGAGCCGAAGCGCCCTCGTGCAGATTCCGCGTCCCCGCGCTTCGTCCGCGACCCAGTAGCCGACCTCCGCCGTGCCCTCGTCGAAGCCTTCGAGCCAGCGAATGCCGATCGAGCCGACGGGTCGGCCGCCCTCGACGACGGCGAAGTTCGCCATCGTCCCCTCCGCCCAGCCCTCGCGAGTGAAGGCGAGATAGTCGCGTGCGTCATCCCTGGAATAGGGCGACGGAATCCGGTCGAGGAACGTCGCGATCTGCGGGTCGTTACAGGCGGCCGTGATTGCCTCGACGTCGCCCTCCTCGCCCCAGGGTCGGAGCGTGACGACGCCGTCGGAGAGCGGGGGATCCGGCGGTGGCGGTGTCATTCCCATACGATAAGCAGCCTGTTTCGGAACCAGGCCCCGGCGGGAACCGTCCCCTGGGAGTCGAAGGAGACCGGATGGCGATCATCGAAGATGTCCGTTCCATCGATCTGAGCGAGCACGGGCTCGCGCCGAGCAGCCACGTCCACTACAGCCCGACCACCGCTCTCCTCTACACGCACACCCTCGAGCAGCGCGACGGCGTCTTGGCCGAGGGGGGCCCGCTCGTGGTGGACACGGGCGAGCACACGGGCCGCTCCCCTAACGACAAGTTCATCGTCCGCGAACCCGGTTCCGAAGATCGGATCTGGTGGGGCAAGGTCAACCAGGAGATCGACGAGGACCATTTCGAAGGTCTGCGCGACAAGGTCGTCGCGTATCTCGACGGCGAGGATCTCTACGTCGTCGACGCCTTCGCCGGCGCTGATCCCGCGCACCGGCTCCCGCTCCGGGTGATCACCGCCAGCCCCTGGCACGCGCTCTTCGCGAAGACGCTCTTCATTGACCCGACCGACGAGGAGCTGGCCGACTTCGAGCCCGAGGCGCTCGTCCTGCACGCGCCGCCGGTGGAGGCGGTTCCGATCGAGGACCGGACGCGCAGCAAGACCTTCGTCACGCTCCACCCGAGCCGGGGCGAGGTGCTCGTCGGCGGGACGTTCTACGCCGGCGAGATCAAGAAGTCGATCTTCACGCTGATGAACGACCGGCTGCCGCAGGAAGGCGTCTTCCCGATGCACTGCTCCGCCAACGTCGATGACGACGGCGAGGTCGCGGTCTTCTTCGGCCTCTCCGGAACCGGCAAGACCACCCTCTCGGCGGATCCCGAGCGGCACCTGATCGGCGACGACGAGCACGGCTGGTCGGACGACGGCGTCTTCAACTTCGAGGGCGGCTGCTACGCGAAGGTGATCCGCCTGTCGGAGGAGGCCGAGCCCGAGATCTACGCCACCACGAGATCGTGGGGGACGGTGCTCGAGAACGTCGTGGTGGACGAGGAGGGCATCGTCGACCTCGATGACGACTCGAAGACGGAGAACACTCGCGCCGCGTATAAGCTCGAGCAGATCGCGAATGCGCTGCCGGCAAAGCGCGGCGGACACCCGCGCTCCGTCGTCTTCCTCACGGCGGACGCGTTCGGGATCCTGCCGCCGATCGCTCGCCTCTCCCGCGAGCAGGCGATGTTCTACTTCCTCTCCGGCTTCACGGCGAAGCTCGCCGGCACGGAGATCGGGGTCACGGAGCCGCAGCCGACCTTCTCCGCCTGCTTCGGTGCGCCGTTCCTGCCGCAGCCGCCCGCCGTGTATGCACGGATGCTGGGCGAGAAGCTCGACGAGCACGGGGCGGCGGTCTGGCTCGTGAACACCGGCTGGACCGGCGGTCCGTTCGGCGAGGGCGAGCGCATGCCGATCAAGGAGACGCGGGCCATGCTCGCGGCGGCGCTCGAGGGCGAGCTCGACGCGGTGGGGTACCGGGCGGACCCGATCTTCGGGTTTCAGGTGCCGGTCGAGGTACCCGGCGTCGTCTCGTCGCTCCTCGACCCGCGCTCGACCTGGAGCGACTCCGAGGCGTATGACCGCAAGGCGCGCGAGCTCGCGCGGATGTTCCGCGACAACTTCGAGCAGTTCGCGGCCGAGGCCGGCGAGGACGTCGCGGCCGCGGGGCCGCTCGTCTAGGACGCGAAGCCGCTCGTCTAGGAGGCGAAGCCGGCCGGCGGGAGGTCACCGGGCTGCTTCCCCGCTTCGAGCGCGTAGAGGTCGGCGAGCAGGGATGCCCGCTCGACGCGCTGCGGCGATCCGACGCGCTCGAGCCAGGCGTTCGCGTCGTTCGCGGCGAGCCGGCCGAACTCGATGTTCGCCGCGCAGCGACCGGGACGTGCGACGGCGGGGTGGAGCGTCTTGATCGGCTCGTTCGTCGTCACGAGGACCAGGATCCGCAGGCCCTGGCCGATCAGGCCGTCGACCACGTTCAGGAAGCGCGAGAGGCCCTGGCCGATGATCGACTTGGCGTCCGGGGTCAGCAGCTCACCTGTGTCCTCGAGCACGAGCAGCCGCCAGGCCTTGCTCCCGCCGTCGCCGTCGTCGCCGCCGCTGCCGCCGCCGCCGCCGAAGGCCACGAAACCTGTGCTCATCGCCATGTGGTGCATCACCCGCGGATCCGGCATCTCCGCGTAGCCCGGCTGGGTCAGCACGCTCATCAGGTAGTCGGCGTGCTCGCCGAAGAACGAGTCGGGATCGACGATGTACTGGAACTCGCACCAGCTGCGCCACTCCCAGGCGAGTGCGCGCAGCGCGAACGTCTTGCCGGTGCCCGCCTCGCCGTGCCAGAGGATCAGCTGGCCTCCGTGCGCCGGCGTGAAGTTCCGCATCAGCGCGTCGAGGCCGGTGCGCGTCGGCTTGGCGTAGTTCGCCTCGAGGTCCGGCCATTCGGGGACGGAGACCTCCCGGTACGACGAGATCGGGCCGTGCTGCCCGTACGTCCAGAACTGCACGGGCACCTTGTGCGAGGAGCTCGGGTCCGGGGGCGGGAACCGTTCCTTGAGGCTCGCCAACGTGGCCGCCAGGTGCTCCGAGTCGTTCCCCGCGACCTGGACGTGGATCCAGCCCGAGAAGAGGCTGATGTGACAGAGGGCGCCGTCCTGCTCCGCCAGCAGCTGCTCGGAGCCGTCGCCGACGACGCGGTGGATTGCATCCGGGATCGTGTCCAGGGAGCGCGAGGAGGTCGGCCAACCGTCGCGCCGCACGTGCTTGATCCCGCCCTCGATCACCCTCGAGGCGAAGAGGGCGTTCGTCGTCCCGCCGTGCTGGATCTCGTGGATCAGGTCGAGCGCGTTGCCTCCGTGCATGAGTGGATGATGCCCGTTGTTACGAGGCCCGGCCCGCTCTTCATCCGATAGCGTCCAGCTCAGTGGAGGCCTCGCACGACGTCCTGGTCGTAGGTGCCGGATGCGCTGGTATGCGCGCGGCGATCGAGGCGTTCGATCAAGGCGCGGACGTCGCGCTCCTCTCGAAGATCCACCCGACGCGAAGCCATTCCGGCGCAGCCGAGGGCGGGATCAACGCGGCGCTCGGCAATGCCTCGGAGGACAGCCCCGAGGAGCACGCGTTCGACACCGTCAAGGGCTCGGATTACCTCGGCGACCAGGATGCGATCGAGATCCTCTGCGACGAGGCGCCGGGCGACGTCTACCAGCTCGAGCACTGGGGCGCCGTCTTCTCCCGGACGGACGACGGCCGGATCGCCCAGCGCCCGTTCGGCGCCGCGGGCGCGCCGCGCACGGCGTACGCAGCCGACATCACCGGCCACGTGCTCGTCCACGTCCTCTATGAGCAGGTGATGAAACGCGCGATCCCGGCCTACGAGGAGTTCTTCGCCTGGAAGCTCGTGATCGACGACGACCGCTGCCAGGGCGTGATCGCCTGGGACATCCTGAACGGCGGCCTGAAGACGATCGGCGCCAAGACCGTGATCCTCGCGACGGGCGGCGCCGGACGGCTGTACACCGGTACGACGAACGCCTACGCCTGCACGGGCGACGGGATGGCAATGGCGCTCCGCGTCGGCGTCGCGCTCGAGGACATGGAGATGATGCAGTTCCACCCGACGACGCTCGCTCCGTCGGGCGTGCTGATCACCGAGGGCTGTCGCGGCGAGGGCGCGTATCTCCTCAACTCCGAGGGCGATCGGTTCCTCGAGCGCTACGCGCCGAACGCGATGGAGCTCGCGAGCCGCGATGTGATCTCGCGGGCGGAGCAGACCGAGATCGACGAGGGCCGTGGGGTGAACGGCAACGTCCTCCTCGACCTGCGCCACCTGGGGGCGGAGAAGATCCACGAGCGGCTCCACGGGACGCGTGAGCTCTCGATGGTGTTCGCCGGCGTCGACCCGATCAACGAGCCGATCCCGGTTCGGCCAGGGTCGCACTACCACATGGGCGGGGTCGACACCGACCTCGACGGCCTGACGACGATCACCGGCCTCTACGCAGCCGGCGAGTGCGCCTGCGTCTCGGTCCACGGCGCAAACCGCCTCGGCGGGAACGCACTGATGGAGACGATCACATACGGCAAGCGCGCCGGCGCCGCCGCGGCCGAGTGGGCCCTGACGCACACGACCATCTCGGTGCCTCCGTCGGTCGAAGCCGATGCGCAGCGGGAGCTCGGCGCGCTCCTCGGGCGCAGCGACGGCGAGCGGCCCTGGGGCATTCGCGACGAGCTCGCCTCGACGATGCACGAGAACTTCGGCGTCTTTCGGCGCGAGGACCAGATGCAGGAGCAGGGGCGGATCATCGAACGCCTGAAGGAGCGCTACGAGCGGGTTGTGGTCGAGGACAAGGGCGACGTCTTCAACAACGACCTGACGCAGGCGCTCGAGCTCGGTTTCCTGCTCGAGCTGGCGGAGTGCATGGTCGTCGCGGGGATCGCTCGAAAGGAGAGCCGCGGCGCGCACGCGCGGCCGTACGACTACCCCGACCGCGACGACGAGAGCTTCCTGAAGCACACCCTGACCACGCAGGACCCCGACGGCGAGGTTCAGCTGGGGTGGAAACCGGTGACGATGACCAAATGGCAGCCCCAGGAGAGGACGTACTGAGTGGCCACTGAGACCTCCTACGCCCCACCGCCGGCCGACTCGCCGACGATGACCGTGGCGCTGAAGATCTGGCGCTACAACGCCGAGACCGGGGAGAAGGAGCTCCGGGACTACGAGGTCGAGGCGCCGGACTGGGCCTGCCTCCTCGACGTCCTCGACCTGATCAAGGACAAGGTGGACGGCTCGCTCGCCTATCGCAAGAGCTGCCGGATGATGATCTGCGGCTCCTGCGGGATGCGCATGGACGGCCGCGCCGTTCTGGCGTGCAAGGAGCGGATGAAGCCGATCGTCGACCGCGGCCATGTCCCGGTGATCTCGGCGATGGGGAACCTGCCGATCATCAAGGACCTCGTGGTCGACATGGATCCGTTCTGGGGCAAGGTTCGGTCGGTCAAGCCGTGGCTGGATCCCGGGTACGACGAGCCGTCGGAGAAGGAGCGGATCGTCTCCCAGCAGCAGATGAATGTGATCCACAAGGAGGCGCTCTGCATCATGTGCGGCTGCTGCGTTTCCGAGTGCAACTCGATGGAGTCGGATCCGGACTTCATGGGGCCGGCAGCGCTCGCGAAAGGCTTTCGCTTCGTCGGCGACCCGCGCGACCACGCCGAGGTCGAGCGGCTGAACGTCCTCAACCAGGAGCACGGCATCTGGGACTGCACGCGGTGCTACTTCTGCAACGAGCGCTGCCCGAAGGGCGTCGACCCGCGCGACGCGATCGCGAAGCTCGGGGCCGAGTCGATCAAGCACGGGATCGACCACGACATGGGCGCGAAGCACGCGAAGTGGTTCGTGAAGTCGGCCGAGACGACCGGCTGGCTGCGCGAGACGGAGCTCGTCCCGAAAACACAGGGCGTCGTCTCGGCGATCAAGGAGGTCAAGTTCGCGCTCAAGCTCCTCCGGCACGGAAAGGTGCCGCCGCCCGTTCCGCCGCACGTCGCAGAAAACGTCCGCGAGGCGCGGGCGCTCCACGACCTCGTGCGCGAGCAGGGCCGCGACGGCGCGCTCGGCATCGTGCAGGGCGAGCGGGGCCTGGCGCGGGCCGAACAACAGGCGTCGGAGGCCGAGGGCGCTCACGGCGGCTGGGGGAACCGCGATCAGGCCGACATCACACCGGGCGAGCGGCCGACCGCTGCGAAGGGGGCAGAGGCGTGACGAAGGTCGCGTACTACAAGGGCTGTCTGGCGGCACTCTCCGCCAAGGAGCTCGACATCTCGACCCGGGCGCTAGCTCCGCGACTGGGGCTGGAGTTGGAGGAGCTCGAGTCCGTCACGTGCTGCGGCGCGGGCGACATCCACGAGGCCGAGCCGGACTACTACCTCCACCTGAACGCACGGATCCTGGCGTACGGCGAGGCGACCGGCTCGGACACGCTGATGACGGTCTGCAACGTCTGCACGCTCAATCTCCGGCAGGCGAACCTGCAGCTACAGAAGGACGCGGAGCTGCTCGAGCGGGTCAACGCCAACCTGAAGACGGTGGGCGTGCCGCCCTACAGCGGCGGCGTCGAGGTCAAGCACCTTCTGTGGCTGATCGCCGAGGGCGACGGCTACGAGCAGCTGAAGATCGCGGCGCACAAGGGGTTGAAGGGCCTGCGCGTCGCGCCGTTCTACGGCTGCCAGATCCTGCGACCGTCGAAGCTCCTTGGCTTCGAAGACCCCGACCGGCCCTGGTCGCTCGAGGCGATCATCGAGGCCTGCGGCGGCGAGGCGGTCGACTACCCGGCGAAGATCAAGTGCTGCGGCTTTCCGATCATCCAGGCCCGTGAAGAGACCGCGCTCGGCGAGCTGATCCAGCCGATCGAGCAGGCGATGGAGGCCGGGGCGGACGCCATGGTCACTCCGTGCCCGCTCTGCCACCTCTCGCTGGACGCCTGGCAGCAAAAGCTCGAGGCCTCGACCGGTCGCCGTTTCCAGATGCCGATCCTCCACCTGTCGCAGCTGATCGGCGTCGCGGCCGGGCTGGAGGACTCGGAACTTCGGTTCAAGCGTCACGTAGTGCCCGTGACGCCGGTGATCGAGAAGCTCCGGGTCTGAGCCCCGCCGCGCTGCTCGCGCTTCTCGGCGGCGGCGTGGCCGCGGCCGGCGCCGGCTACGCGTGGTACGAGGCCGGGTGGGTGCGGCTCGAGACCGAGGAGGTGCCGTTGCGGCGCCTGCCGCCCGAGCTCGACGGACTACGGATCGCGCACCTGTCCGACTTCCACCTCGGCGTGCCGTCGCGGGGTGTCCGAGCTGCGGAGCGGGCGGTGGCCTGGGTCGAGGAGCGACAGCCGGATCTGACGATGCTGAGCGGCGACCTCCTCTCCCGGCCGCGCGGAGAGGGACAGCTACGTGCGCTCGTGGAGCGGCTGCCGCGGTGCTACGCGGTGCTCGGAAACCACGACCTTGCGATCTCACGCGATCCGTTCTCGCGGGCGATCGAGCTCCGTGAGCTCGAGCCCGCGCAGCTACTCGCGGATGCGGCCGAGACGGTCGAGGTGCGGGGGCGGACGGTGCAGATCGTCGGTGTCGATCCCCGGTCCTACCGCGCGGGGACTGCGCTGCCGGAGCGGTTCGCGGATCCGGACGCCGATCTGCGCATCCTGCTCTGCCACTTTCCGAACGTGATCGACCGCCTTCAGCCCGGCTCCTTCGACCTCGTGCTGGCCGGCCATCTGCACGCCGGGCAGATCTGCCTGCCCTATCCGGGCGGCAGACTGCGTCTTGCCCACATCCGGTGGACGTACGTCGAGGGGCTGTACGAGCGCCCCGGCGGTGTCCTCCACCTCTCGGCCGGGCTCGGGACGACGTTCGTGCCGCTCCGATTCTTCGCCCGTCCTGCCGCCTACGAGCTCGTCCTACACTCAAAGCCGTGACGACACGGCTACAGGGGCTGACCGGCGCGACTCTGCCGTCCGCGCCGACGGTCTGTCACGACTGCGTCTGGTGGCAGTCGAAGCCGGGGAAGCGGAGCTCGAAGCGCCGCTGGATCGACAAGGCCGAGGACGACTGGGGCGCCTGGGGGACGCTCTACGTGGACGACGACGGCCGCGTGCTCGGCTCGATGCAGTACGGGCCGAGCGAGCTCTTTCCGAGGGCCGACGACCTGCCGGCGGGGCCGGCGTCCGACGATGCGGTGCTCGTTACGTGCGCGTACCTCGTCGAGGGGTCGGCGCAGTGGGTGATGCAGTCGCTTTTCCTGTCAGCGATCGCGGACGTGAAGGAACGGGGCGGCCGAGCGCTCGAGGCGTTCGCTTATCGCTACCCGGAGGGTGAGTCGGCGCAGGAGCGGTTCCTCGTGCACCGCACCGTGTTTCCCTCGGATTTCCTCGCCGACTTCGGCTTCACGACGGTCCGGCGGCTCGGCCGCGTAGAGCTCGCGCGGCTCGAGCTCGGCGGCCTTCAGCCGGCCGCCGAGACGAGCCGCGCAAGACTGGTGGGCCGCGTCAAGGAAGCCCTGGAGCCGGAGCCTGCCCCTGTGCCTCAGGGGCCGTAGGACCTCTTCGCTTGCAAATAGGTCTTTTGACCTATTGCGGTAAGAGCCATCTAGTTTCAAACTAGGACATCGCTGCGGTGGGGCTGCGGCCATTCAGCCCATCGCCGGCGATGTGGGTCAAGAGCGAAAAGAGGTTGGGGAAGCGTTTTTGGGACAACGGCTGCGCGAACCAGGTCCAGACCTCGGTCTAGAAGGCTTGGACATTCGGCGACCCGTTGTCTCCTGAAGCGGTTCTACCGTGAAAGCAGTACTGGGGTGTTTCTCCTGAGGGAGGGAGATTTGATGACTGCGGCACGTTCGGCGCTTCGGCGCCGAGTGGGATTGACCCGTGTGCGCCGTTTCCGGACGGTCACAAATGGTGCGCTCGCGCGGAGCCCAGGCGTGCTCGACGCATTCGCCTCGCTAGCTCAAGCCGAAGACGGAAGAGAGGAACTGTGGCGACAGTGAGACGGAATTGGAGGCAGCGCACTTCGCGCGGTCGGACGGCGCTGACCGTCGGACTCGCGCTTTTCAGTCTTGGACTTCTTTCGGCCGGGGCATTCGCGGCCGATGCACCCTTCACGGACGAGATCGCGTCGACATTCTCTTCCGCGGACAACGGGAGTAGTACGCACCTCGACGGCTCGAGCGACTCGACGGCGATCGACTCGACCGCGGCTTCGGGCGGCGACAGCGCGACGACCTCGGATTCGACGGACGCCACAGCGTCGAGCTCGACGGACTCGTCCAACGTCCCGTTCTCGTACATCGTCACGTTTGCGTCCGGTGTTTCGCGCGCCCAGCAATCCGACGCCATCGCTGCGGCCGGCGCGACCGACGTTTCGTCCGTCCCCGCGCTCCGAATGCACGTCGTCGAAGCGAGCGACGCCGCGCTCGCGACCCTTGAGTCGGACTCTAGCGTTGCCCGCGTCGAGGCCAACGCCGTCCGCACCGCGGAGGGCACGCCGAGTGACTCGCTCTACGAGCAGCAGTGGTCGCTGCAGCGAATCGGCTGGGACCAGGTCTACCCGAACGCCGTCACTGGGTCGGCGACCGTCGCTGTCCTCGATACCGGCGTCGACGCATCGCACCCGGATCTCGACGGCAACGTCGTTGCCGGTTCGTCGATCCTGAGCGGGTCGAACTGGGACAGTGACCAGAACGGACACGGAACGGCACTCGCGGGCATCGTCGCTGCCGAGACGGGCAACGACGCCGGCGTGGCCGGCGTCGGCTATTCCGGCGTTAGCGTGATGCCGGTGACGGTGCTCGGCGCTGACGGCACGGGCGCCGACGGGGACATCATCGAGGGTGTCGTGTGGGCCGCCGACCACGGCGCCGACGTCATCCTCATGGCTTTCTCGAACGACGGCTATTCGGCTTCGCTCCAGGCGGCGATCGACTACGCGTGGGACCACGGCGCCGTCCTCGTGGCGGCGACGGGCAACAGCAGCTCTTCGACGCCGACGTTCCCTGCCGGCGACCGCGGGGTCATCGGCGTGGCAGGCACAGACGCACTCGACGCGCTCGCCTCGTCGAGCAACTCCGGCGAGGCGGCATTCATGGCCGCTCCGGGAGTCAACATCCTCTCGACGTCCGCAGGCGGCGGCTACTCGGCGCTTACGGGCACCTCCGCCGCGGCCGCCGAGGTCGCCGGCGCAGCAGCGCTGCTACGCGCGGCCTCCGGCGTCTCGAACGGCGTCGTCGTCGGTCGCCTGGCGCGGAACGCGGACCCAGCGGGCTCGCCGTCCGAGACCGGCAACGGTCGACTGAATCTCGCGCGCGCGATGAGCGATGCGTCAACGGAGAGCGTGCAGCCTGCGGGCGCCGCGCCGGTCGGTGGAGGCGGCCCGTTCCTCGGGCCCTACACGATCGCGGCTGGAACGGTCAACAGCGCCGCCGTCGACGGTGGCGCGACGACGACCGTCGTTGCGGGCGCCAGCATCGCTGCCTCGGTCACCGTCACGAGCCAAAACGGCAACGCGAACAACCGCATCGGCTCGATCGGCTGGCGCATCGCGACGACCGCACCCGGCACGGTCACCTGCCTCGACGTCACTGACGTCAGCAACCAGAACAACCAGGTCCGGACCTTCAACATCACGGCACCGGCCACCAACGGCACATACAACGCGTACTTCATTGGCTACTCCGACAACGCCTGCACCGCCAACGCGAGCAACACGCTGACGCTCACGAACGGCGTCGTGGTTGCGGCGGCGAACCCGGTCCCGACGACGACGAACATCTCGCCGACGAGTCGGGTCGCCGGCGATGGCGCATTCACGCTCACGGTCACCGGCACGAACTTCGTTGCCAACTCGGTCGTCCGGGTCGGCGGATCGGATCGCCCCACGACCTTCTTCAGCGCGACGCAGCTGACCGCGTCGATTCCCGGCGGCGACACCGGGTCCCCCGGCACGAAAAGCATCACGGTGTTCAACCCGGCGCCCGTCGGCGGTACCTCCAACGCCCAGACGCTGACGGTAACCGCGTGCACGTCGGCCACCCGCAAGATCTGCATCGACGGCAGCATGGCCGACTGGGCCGCGCTCACGACCACGCCGTCCTTCCCCGACAATTCGGCGGACGCGGGAGGCGGCTCTACCGACATCACTGCGGTCCGCATGACCGCGGGCGACGGCAACCTCTACGTCCGCTGGGACGAGACGCTGACCAGCAACAAGAACAAGATCGCGAGCGACGGCTTTTCGATGACGGTCGACGCGAACCGGGACGGCACGCCGGACGCGAGAGTCTGGATCCTGTTCGATTCCTCGGGCATCCCCACCGTTCAGGTCGAGCGGCCGTTCGGCACGTTCGTCACCGTCGGTTCCGCTCAACAGACGTGCAACGTCGTCGTGTGCGCCAACGGCAGCACGTCGTCGATCGAGGCCTCCGTCCCACTGACCGCCTTGAACGCGACGGGCGCCGTCGTCGGCCTGCAGGCCGAGACTCGCGCCAGCGCGAGCACGAACTCGAGCGTCAAGGACTGCGTCCCCGGACCGGCGGTCTGCAACGGTTACTTCAACCTCGACACGGACACCGGAATCGTCACGGTCGACGCAGGCCACGTCACGACGACCGGGCTCAACTGCCCCCAGAGCACCATTACCGTCGGCTTTGCCACGAGCACGTGCACCGTCACAGTCGTCGACACCGGCGTGGACACGAACGGCGCAACTGTCACGAAGGCAAACCCGACGGGCACTGTGAACTTCCTCGTCAGCGGCGGTTCGGGCACCTTCATTCCGGCGTCCTGCACACTTTCGCCAGCGGCCGGCTTCACCGACCGGAGCACCTGCACGCTCACCTATACGCCGACCACGGTCGGCACAGGCACGCACACGCTCAAGGCGAGCTACGCCGGCGATACGTCTCCGATCCAGTTCGCGAGCAGCAGCGGCACCGACACGGTGACGGTCGTGCCAGCCAACGTCGCCCCAGTCTGCACGAACGACTCCGGCTCGACGAACGAGGACACGCCGCTGAGCGACTCGGTCTCGTGCACCGACGCAGACGGCAACACGCTGACGTACAGCGTCGTCTCGACGACGACGCACGGCACCCTGAGCTTGAACGCGTCCACGGGCGCGTTCACGTACACGCCGAACTCGAACTACTTCGGGCCCGACAGCTTCACGTTCCGCGCGAACGACGGGACCGTGAACTCCAACACGGCGACGTACAGCATCACCGTCAACTCGATCAACGACGCACCCGTCGCGAACGACGACAGCTACACCCAGAACGAAGACAGCACGCTCGTGGTGCCGCCGAACCTCGGCGTGCTCGCGAACGACAGTGACGTCGACAACGGGACGCCCACGGCGGTCCTCGTGGACGACGTCGGCCACGGCAGCCTCTCGCTTGCGTCCGACGGAGGGTTCGCGTACGCGCCGGCCCCGAACTTCTGCGGAACCGACACGTTCACGTACCGCGCCAATGACGGCCAGGCGACGAACAACCTCAGCAATGTCGCGACGGTCACGCTCGCGGTGTCGTGCGTGAACGACGCGCCCGTGAACGCTGTCCCGCCTGCGCAGAGCACGAACGAGGACACCGCGAAGATCTTCTCCGCCGCGAACTCGAACGCGATCTCCGTCAGCGACACCGACGCGAGCTCCGATGACGTCCGCGTCACTCTCGGCGTCGCGAACGGGTCGCTGACGCTGAGCCAGACGACCGGTCTCGCGTTCAGCGCCGGCGACGGCACGAGCGACGCATCCATGACGTTCAGCGGTGCGCTCATCAACGTGAACGCTGCGCTTGCCGGACTGCGCTACGACCCCGCCGCGAACTACAACGGCTCCGACACGCTGACCGTCACGTCCAACGACCTCGGCCACAACGGCTCCGGTGGCGCGAAGAGCGACACGGACACTGTCGGGATCACGGTCCGGCCGGTCAACGACAAGCCGACCGCGGCCGCTTCGCCCGCGTCGCTGGCACTCGATGAGGATGATCCAGGCTCGACCGTCGAGCTCTCCGGCGCCGACGTCGAGACCGCCGGTACGGCTTTGACCTTCACGATCACGCAGGCGCCCGCCCATGGGTCGCTCAAGTTCGGCGCGATGGGGCTCGCCAGTGGCGACACCCTCACCGGCTCTCCGAAGAGCGTCGTCTACAAGCCGGCGGCTGACTACAACGGGCCCGACAGCTTCAAGTTCAAGGTCACCGACTCGGGCGACCCGGCCGGCTGCAGCCCCGTCGCCGCCGGCGTCTGCGCGGCTCCGCTCGACTCGGCCGAGCAGACGGTCGCGATCTCGATCTCGGCAGTCAACGACGCGCCGGTCGCTGTCGACGACAGCGCCTCGACGGTCGAGGACGCCGCGGTCGACGTCGAGGTTTCGGCCAACGACACGGACGGCGACGACGCGAATGCCGCGCTGCGGGTGAACGCGGGCTCGATCGCGAGCGTGCACGGTGGAACGGCGACGCTCCTCGCGGACGGGCGGACGGTCCGGTTTACGCCGGCTGCGAACGCAAACGACGGGAACACGCCGGGCGGTTTCGGGTTCACCTACAAGGCGTACGACGGCGCGCTGGCGTCCGCAAACGCGGCGACGGTTTCGATCTCGGTGGCGGCGGTGAACGATGCGCCTGTAGCCGTTGACGACTCGGCTTCGACCGACGAGGACTCGCCCGTCGAGATCGAGGTTTCGGCGAACGACACCGACGTCGACAACGCGAATGCCGTGCTGCGCGTCAGCGCGGGCTCGATCGCGAACGTCCACGGCGGTACAGCGACGTTGCTGGCCGACGGGCGGACGGTCCGGTTTACGCCGGCGGCGAACGCGAACGACGGCAACACGCCGGGCGGTTTCGGGTTCACCTACAAGGCGTACGACGGTGCGCTCGCCTCCGCAAACACCGCGAGCGTCTCAATCTCGGTCGCTGCCGTGAACGACGCCCCGGTTGCCGTGAACGACGCCGCTTCGACGAACGAGGACACGGCGGTCGACACGGATGTCGTCGCGAACGACACGGACGTCGACGATGCGAATGGCGATCTGAGGGTGGTTGCGGGCTCGATCGGCGCCACCAACGGCAGCGCGGCGCTGCTGGGTGACGGGCGGACGATCCGCTTCACACCGGCCGCGAACAAGAACAATGGCAACGTCGGCCCGGGCGGCTTCACGGTGACCTACAAGGTGACCGACGGCTCGCTCGAGTCGAACACCGCGACGCTGACCATCTCGGTTGCTGCGGTGAACGATGCACCGGTTGCGGTCGATGATTCCGCTTCGACCGACGAGGACACGTCCGTCGACGTCGAGGTCTCCGCGAACGACACGGACGTCGACAACGCAAACGGTGATCTCCGCGTGCAGGCCGGTTCGATTGCGAGCGTTCACGGCGGAACGGCGACCCTGCTGGCTGACGGGCGGACGGTCCGGTTTACGCCGACGGCGAACGCGAACAACGGCAACACGCCGGGCGGCTTCGGCTTCGCCTACAAGGCGTACGACGGCGCGCTCGTCTCGGCGAACGAGGCGAACGTAAGCATCTCGGTTGCGGCGGTGAACGATGCGCCGATCGCGGTCGATGATTCCGCATCGACCGACGAGGACACCTTCGTTGACGTCGCAGTGTCGGCAAACGACACGGACGTCGACAACGCGAACGCCGATCTGCGCGTGAAGACGGACTCGATCGACGACGTCAAGGGCGGCAGCGCCGTCTTGCTGGCGGATGGGCGGACGGTCCGGTTCACGCCCGCCGCAAACGCGAACAACGGGAACACGCCGGGCGGTTTCGGCTTCACGTACAAGGCGTACGACGGCGCGCTCGCTTCAGCGAATGCGGCGAGCGTGAGCATCTCCGTTGCGGCGGTGAACGATGCACCGGTTGCGGTCGATGATTCCGCTTCGACCGACGAGGACACGTCCGTCGACGTCGCGGTCTCCGCGAACGACACGGACGTCGACAACGCAAACGGCGATCTCCGCGTGCAGGCCGGTTCGATTGCGAATGTCCACGGCGGAACGGCGACCCTGCTGGCCGACGGGCGGACGGTCCGGTTTACGCCGGCGGCGAACGCGAACAACGGCAACACGCCGGGCGGCTTCGGCTTCACCTACAAGGCGTACGACGGCGCGCTCGCCTCCGCAAACACAGCGAGCGTTTCGATCTCGGTCGCTGCCGTGAACGATGCGCCGGTGGCCGAGGACGACTCGGCTTCGACCGACGAGGACACGGCGGTCGACAAGGACGTCGTCACGAACGACACCGACGTCGACAACGCGAACGCGCAGCTGTCGGTGAAGGTGGGCTCGCTGGCAGCGACGAACGGCTCAGCGGTCCTGCTGGCCGATGGGCGGACGATCCGGTTTACACCCGCCGCGAACAGGAACGACGGCAACGTCGGCCCGGCGGGGTTCGCGGTGACCTACAAGACGACGGACGGCTCGCTCGAGTCGAACACGGCCACGCTGACGATCTCGGTGGCGGCGGTGAACGACGCGCCGGTGGCCGAGGACGACTCGGCCTCGACCGACGAGGACACGGCGGTTGACAAGGACGTCGTCACGAATGACACCGACGTCGACAACGCGAACGCCGATCTGCGCGTCAAGGCGGGCTCGCTAATCGCCACGAACGGCTCGGCGACGCTGCTGGCGGATGGGCGGACGATCCGGTTCACCCCGGCGCTGAACAAGAACGACGGCAACGTCGGTCCGGCCGGCTTCACGGTCACCTACAAGGCGACGGACGGCTCGCTGGAGTCGAACACGGCGACGCTGACGCTCTCGGTGGCGGCTGTGAACGACGCGCCGGTGGCCGAGGACGACTCGGCCTCGACGAACGAGGACACGGCGGTCGACAAGGACGTCGTCGCGAACGACACCGACGTCGACAATGCGAACGCGCAGCTGTCGGTGCAGGCGGGCTCGCTCGTAGCGACGAACGGCTCGGCGACGCTGCTGGCTGACGGGCGCACGATCCGCTTCACGCCGGCCGCGAACAAGAACGACGGCAACGTCGGTCCGGCCGGCTTCACCGTGACCTACAAGGCGACGGACGGTTCGCTGGAGTCGAACACGGCGACGCTGACGATCTCGGTGGCCGCGGTCAACGACGCGCCGACAGCCGAGGACGGCAACGCTTCGGTCGACGAGGACGGCTCGACGAACGTCGACCTGCGGGCGCTCGTCGCGGACGTCGAGACCGCGGACGCGAACCTGACGTACACGATCGTGTCTGGGCCCGCTCATGGGACCCTCTCGGCGACGGCGACGACCGGCGTGCGCACCTACTCGCCGGCCGCCGACTACAACGGCTCCGACTCGTTCACCTACCAGGTCACCGACCGCGGTGATCCCGACGGCTGCGGTGCAGCCGGTCCGGCCTGCGACGGGCCCGAGACAAGCGCGGTGAAGTCCGTCTCGATCACGATCAATCCCGTCAACGACAAGCCGGTCGCAAACGACGGCGCCGCGTCCGTCAGCGAGGACGGTTTTGTGGGCGTCGATCTCGCGGCCAAGGTCTCGGACAAGGAAACCGGCGACGACGACCTGACGTACGACATCGTCGCCGCTCCGACGCACGGCACACTCGTCCCCGGCCTCACCCCCGGCAGCTACACGTACTTGCCGGCGGCAAACTACAACGGCGCGGACTCCTTTAGCTACGACGTCACCGACCGCGGTGATCCCGACGGCTGCTCGGCCGCTCCGTGCGCAGCTCCGCTGACGAGCGACACGAAGACGATCAGCATCACGGTCAACGCTGTCAACGACACGCCGAGCGCAGCTGACGGCGCGGCGTCCGTCGACGAGGACAGCTCGACGGACGTCGACCTTCGCGAGCTCGTCGCCGACGTCGAGACGGCTGACGGGAACCTCACATACACGATCGTGTCCGGCCCGAGTTACGGGACGCTGTCGGCCACCGCGGCCAACGGCGTTCGGCGGTACGTGCCTGCTCCGGACTACAACGGCGGCGACTCATTCACCTACAAGGTCACCGACCGCGGCGACCCGGATAACTGCAACCTCGCGAACGCGAGCTGCGACGGACCGAAGACCAGCGGGACGAAGACGGTGTCGATCACCGTCAACCCGGTCAACGACGCGCCGGTTGCGGTGAACGACGCCGCGACGACCGATGAAGACATCGCGGTCGACATCGAGGTCTCGGCAAACGACACTGACGTCGACGACGCGAACGGGGACCTCCGCGTCGATTCCGGCTCCATCGCGAACGTCAAGGGCGGCTCGGCAGTCCTGCTCGCCGACGGCCGCACCGTTCGTTTCACGCCGGCCGCGAACGCGAACAACAGCAACACGCCGGGCGGCTTCGGGTTCACCTACAAGGCGCACGACGGTGAGCTCGCGTCGGCAAACCAGGCCACGGTCTCGATCTCCGTCGCCGCCGTGAACGACGCACCGGTCGCCGTCAACGACAGCGCGAACACCAACGAGGACACGTCGGTCGACGTCCCCGTCTCCGCGAACGACGCCGACGTGGACAACGCGAACGCCGACCTCCGCGTCAAGACCGGCTCAATCGCCAACGTGCACGGCGGCACCGCGACGCTGCTCGCCGACGGCCGGACTGTCCGGTTCACGCCGACGCTCGACGCCAACAACGGGAACACGCCGGGTGAGTTCGGCTTCACCTACAAGGCGTCCGACGGCGCGCTACCGTCCGCAAACGACGCAACGGTGTCGATCTCCGTGGCGCCGGTCAACGACGCGCCTGTCCTCGGTGCGATCGGCGATCGGTCCGTCGACGAGGAGACGGAGCTGTCGTTCAGCGCGACGGCCACGGACGTCGACTCGACGAACCTGACGTTCTCGCTCCTCGGCGCCCCCGCCGGCGCGACGATCGATCCAAGCACCGGAGCGTTCAGCTGGACGCCGACCGAGGCGCAGGGCCCGAACTCGTACACGTTCAAGGTGCGGGTCACGGACGACGCGTCACCGGCGGCGTATGACGAAGAGCAGATCACCGTGACCGTGCGGGAGGTCAACCGGGCTCCGCAGCTGGCGGCGATCGCGGACAAGCAGGTGAACGAGGAGACGCAGCTCGCGTTCACCGCGCAG
Source organism: Gaiellaceae bacterium (assembly GCA_035535195.1). Lineage (GTDB taxonomy): Bacteria > Actinomycetota > Thermoleophilia > Gaiellales > Gaiellaceae > JACDAN01. The sequence continues at coordinate 23,950 of DATLQK010000088.1, forward strand.
GGCAGCGACCCGGACATTCCGGCGAACACGCTCGCCTACTCCCTCGTCGGCGCGAGCCACGGAGCGACGATCAATCCGGCGACGGGTGCGTTCAGCTGGACGCCGACCGAGGCCCAGGGGCCGGCCAGCTACACCTTCACGATCAAGGTGAGCGACGGCAGCCTCTCCGCCGCGCGGACCTTCCAGGTCCAGGTCAGCGAAGTCAACCGGGCTCCGAGCCTCGGCGCCTTCGCGACTCCGGCGAGCGGCGTCTGGGGCAAAGACCTGACCTTCACCGCGACGGCGACGGATCCGGACCTGCCTGCGAACACGCTGACGTTCTCGCTGGTCAACGCGCCGTCGGGCGCGACAATCAACCCGAGCAGCGGTGCATTCAGCTGGACACCGACGTCCGCGCAGATCGCCTCGCACACGTTCACGGTCAAGGTCACCGACGACGGCAGCCCGAATCTGTCGGACACGCGGTCGGTGACGATCGTCGTCGGCAAACGGGCGACGAAGCTCGTGTACGACGGTGCGACCGGCGGGGTCTACTCCGACCCGGCGACTGTCTCGGCGACGCTGAGGGACGATTCGCCGGGTGGGGCCAATAACACCCCCATCGGCGGCAAGACGATTGCCTTCACGCTCGGGACGCAGTCGACGTCGGCCGCAACCGGCGCGGCGACCGGCGTGGCATCGGGCTCGATCACGCTCAACCAGCCGGCGGGCACACCGACGGTCAAGGCCGCGTTTGCGACAGACGCCTACTACCTCGCGAGCGAGGATTCGAAGACGTTCACCATCGCGAAGGAGACGATGGAGCTCGAGTACACCGGCCAGACCTTCCTCACGACGAGCAAGGTCGGAGGCACCTTGACGACGCAGCTGTCGGCGAAGGTGACCGAGCAGCAGGACGGCACGCTCGGGACGAAGGCGTGGAGCACGATCCCGCTCCAGGTCAAGTTCACGGTCCAGAACACGGCCGGAACGGCCCTCGGCTCGTGCACGGCGAACGTCGCGCAGGGGGCGGGCGGGACCGGGACGGCGGCTTGCACCTCAGTCGCGCTGAAGGCCGACAACTACGTGATCCAGATCGAGCTAGTCACGAACGGCTACTACGCGGCGGACGCCGAGAACGCGGCCCTGACCGTCAACGACCCGGGTACCGGCTTCACGACCGGCGGCGGCTGGATCCTCGATCCGAACACGAACGCGAAGAGCAACTTCGGTTTCACGGTCAAGTTCCTGAAGAGCGGCTCGATCCAGGGCAACAGCCTCTTCATCTACCGCACGAAGGCCGATCTCGGCGGCAAAGTGCCTGGTGCCCTGCCAGGGCTCCGCGACTACAACTTCATCGTGAAGAGCAACGCGATGGACAGCCTCAACCAGAAGTGCGCGACCCCGACAGGCGGGATGCCCTGCAAGGCGACTTTCACCGGCAAGTCGAACGTCCGTGCGGTCGACCGGATCACGGGTGTCTCGTACACGCTCGGTGCCGACGTGATCGGAAACCAGCAGTACTTCCAGGTCGACGTCACCGACAACGGCGAGCCGGGCGCCAGCTCCTCAACGAATCCGGACCAGTACGCGATCCGCGTGTGGACGTCAGCGGGCACCTACTACCAGGTCGGTACCCCTCGCGCGACGATCGACAGCCCGAGCGACATGCTCAACCTCCGCGGCGGCAACGTTCAGATCAAGCCGTAGGGCGGGACACAGGACGACCAGCGAGCGGGCGCCTCAAGCGCCCGTTTGCGTTACACGGCGGCTGGGGTCGCACCGAGGACGAGCTCAGCGATCTGGATCGCGTTCAGCGCGGCGCCCTTGCGGAGGTTGTCGTTGACCGCCCAGAGGGCGAGGCCCGGGCTGGTCGTGTCCTGCCGGATCCGGCCGACGAGCACCTCGTCGCGGCCCGCCGCGGCGGCCGGCGTCGCGAAGTCCTCGAAGGCGATGTGCGGAGCGCCCCTCAGGATCGAGCGCGCCTGATCCGGCGTCAGCCGCTCCTCGGTCTCGACCCAGATCGCCTGCGCGTGGCCGACGAGCACCGGGACGCGGATGCAGGCCGCCTGGAGCGGGAGCCCCGGCAACTCGAGGATCTTCCGGGTCTCCTCCCGGAGCTTCAGCTCCTCGTCGAACTCCTCACCCACGAGCGGCCAGTCCATGGCGAGGTCGGCCTCCATCGGCTCGACCTTGCGAAGGCGCTCGATCCCCGCGTCGCCGGCGCCCGACATCGACTGGTAGGTCGCCAGGCGCACGCGCCGCAGGCGTGCCGCGTCGTGGAGTGGCTTGAGGACGCAGCAGAGCTGGATCGCGGAGCAGTTCGGGTTCGCGACGATCCTTCCGTCGTCGACAGCGTCGTCGTTCACGCCGGCGACAACGAGCGGAATCCCGTCCGTCAGTCGGAAGGCATCCGACTTGTCGATACACGTCGTCCCCGCCTCGGCCGTCGGCGGCACGAGCTCGGAGCTCGGTCCGGTGCCCACCGAGAAGAAGCAGAGATCGAGCTCGGCCGCGGCAAGAACCTCGGGCGTCGCCTCCTCCACGAGCACGTCCCGTCCCCGGTAC
>DATLQK010000089.1:0-14417 GCA_035535195.1 Gaiellaceae bacterium
GAGCTCGAAGGAGACGAGTCCCGTGCCGGCTCCGACGGAGCCCTCGGGTACCGGGCCTCCCGCTGCTTCTCGCCAGGCAGCGACAGTTTCGGTCGCCCCGATTGGACGCGCGCCAAGATCGCTGAAGTACGCGTCGGAGCATTCGGCCACGAATGGATGCACGAATCGCTTGCCTTCCCCCACCTCGGGATGCAGGCGGATCGTCTCGGTGATCACGGCGTCCGCGACACGCGCGACGTTGAGCGATCCGGTCAGCATGATCGGACCGTCGAGCACGCCCATCTCGTCCACGAACTCCCGCCCGTAAACCTCACCGCTCCCGTTCAGGACTGCGAAGGCGGCGGCGACCCGCACGGCGAAGACGTCGCCATTATGCGGGAGGATCGCCGTGACCCCGGTGTTGAAAGGCCCTTCGGCGCCGTCTCGGAGCGTCGTGTGTCCGACGCGAACGCCGGCCACGTCGGTGATCGCGTTGAGCCGGCCCACTGAGAGTTGGCCCGGAGCGAGCCCGAGATCGCGCAGGCGACCGGTCACCTGACGTTCGGAAGCTGCCGAGCCTCCGGGTACTGGGACGGAAGAACGCCGCCGGTAAACGCCATGCCCTCCAGCCTACGCTCGTCCCGCAGGGATTTGTCCGACGCCGATGGAGTCCGCTTCCTCGTCGGCATACGGCACCGCTCGTCGCTGAACTGAGCCGGTTGGACAGGACCACCGCGCGAGCCAGTTGCGCGCCGGTCCGTCCGTCCGTCGGGCGGTTTCGAGCGGTCTTGGCCGGAATTCTCTGGCGGCGCGTGTGGCGAAGAAGCGCCCGCTCATCGGCAGGATTCGCTGCACCAAGCGGAATGCCCCCGGCAAGAATCGAACTTGCGCACGCGGTTTAGGAAACCGCTGCTCTATCCACTGAGCTACGGGGGCGTTTTCGGCTTGGTTGAGCCGATTCGTGGGCCATTCTAACTCCCCCTCATGAGAGGAAAGCGCGCTCAGGTTCCAGGAGGCGTCGGCGAGCGAGGTCGTCCAGAGGCTGCGACCGTAGGTCCGCGGGGCGGTAGCGCCGACGAACCACCGTAGGACCTCGGTCAGCCGGGTGTCGTCCCCCGTCGTTCGGCCTCGGCCTTGAGTGACGCGAGGCCGCCTTCCAGCGTGGCGTTCAGGGTTTTCTTAAGCCGTCCATGGAGCACGCGCGCGACGAGGCCGTCGTAGGACTCCTCGGTCCGGACGAGCGTCCCGCCGTTCTGGCCCTCCAAGGTGTGGACGTGGATCGCCTTGATGCCGAAGCTCGTTCCCGACCAGACGATCCGGCGAGGCGCGTCAACCTCCTGGATCGTCGACGTGATGGTGCCGGGGCCGGCCCTCCAGCGAAACGTGGAGCCCTCGGTATGACCGCCGTTCATGGAGACCTCGGTGACTGCGGGATTCCAGCTGGGCCAGCTCTGGAAGTCCGTTAGGACGTCCCAGGCCAGCTTCGGCGGCACCGCGATCTCGATCTCGCTCGAACCCACTACGGGAGCGTCGCCGTTGATCTCCGTCACCGCGTACTCGCGGTCAAGAAGCTTGCGAACGGCTTGTCGGCGAGAGCGGCGCCCGGGCGTCGCGTCAGCGAGTGATTCCCGAGGCTCCAGAGCACCAGGATGGTCGCGCTCGCGAGCGAGCCGATCGTGTCCCAGATCAGATCCGTCGCCGTGTCCGTCGTGCTGATGATCAGATGCGAGTCGGTGGTCGTGTCGAGCGTCCACTCGACGATCTCCCAGGCGGCTCCGATCGCCATCCCCATCATCAAGACGTTCAAGAAGAAGCCCACGCGCTGCCTCCCGGACCTCAGCTCCCGAAGCTCGGGGGCGACGTCAAGTCGGATCAGGCAGACGTAGAGCAGCCCCGTCAGGAGCAGCGGCACGGTCGTGTGGACGACGTTGTCGTAGTAGCGCCAGGAGTCGTAGATCCCGAGCACCTCACCCCAACCGACAAGCGTCATGGCGACGATCAGGCTGAAGTCGTAGAAGCGGGGCAGGCTCGCGATGCGCGCCAGCACGAGCACGAGGGACGCGCCGACGACCTGCCCCCAGGGATGACCCGTGATCCCCCAGACGATCGACGCGCCGATGAAGAGCAGGCGGAGGACGTCGATCGGATCGCGAACCCAGCGCGACCAGTCTCCGAGGAGAACCTTCTGCCACGTCAGGCCGCGTGTCTCGGCAGGTGCCGGAGGAGCGATGGCGTCACTCATGTTCGACCTCCTTCTTAAGAGAGCTCACGGCACGGCCACCTTGAGGCCGACGATCAGGAGACCGACGGCGGCGTTGATCGACGCGGAGGCGATGATTCCGGTGAGCCCGTAGCCTTCCCGTCGCGAAAAGCTGACGCCCCAGGCGGCGAGGGTCGCGACGCCGACGATCGTCGCCAAGACGAGCGCGGCGTCGCCGTCGATCAGCCCGAACCAGCCGAGTGCCAGCGGGACGGCGGGCGGAAAGGTCGACTGGAAGAGCGGCCACTCTCGGAACACGATCCGCTGAACCTCTGCGCGCGTCGTCGGGACGTGTCCGCGGATGCGATCGGAGAGCAGGTACGCGTAGACGTGCGCCGCCCAGAAGAACACGCCGCTGGCCACGAGGATCCAGAAGGCTCGTGCGGTCGAGACCGAGGCGCTCTCGCCGAGCCCTGCGACGACGGCGATCGCGACGAGGGTCCCGTAGATCGCCCCGGCAAGATTGGGCGCACGCCGCCCGACCGTCCGGCTGGGGAGGTGCTTGAAGGCGCTCGCGTGCGCCGCCAACCTAATGGCCTCCTCCCGGACCGATCTCGGCGAAGAAGATGTCGGTCGGGCCGTTCCTCGCCTGCGGGCTCGAGAGGCCGAAGCTCGCGGCGAAGCCGCGCCGGAGGCCCGCAAGACCGTGGTATTCGCCGAACCGGTTCTGCGCCGGCGGCGCCGCGGTTCGCAGGTTGGTCGGGCCGGCGACGTGAGTTTGCCGCCAGGTCGCGCCGTGATCACTCGACCGCGCGAACCACACGTCGGCCGACGTCACGGCATCTCCCGGACGGTCGTTGCGAATGTCGTACCAGGTGATGCCGACCGTGTTGTGCTCGTCCACGGCAATCGCCGGCTCCCACGCGAACGCCGGCACGCCGGGTAGCAGGCTGCTCGCCCAGGTCGCTCCGCTGTCGCGGGACACGAGCACTCCGATCGAGCCGGCGTTGGGCTCAGTGCTGTGCTCGAAGGCGATGTAGGCGGTCCCGTCGGGCGCGACGGCCGACGTCGGGAATCCAGGTTGCGGTAGGGCCTCGCCGCTGTCGGGCAGGATGACCTCGGGCGGTGGGATCGGGATCGAGCCGGCCACGACGGGCGGCAGCCACGTCTGGCCCTCGTCGTGCGAGCGCAGGACTCGGAGCTCGGCCAGCCCGGTGAGCCCGTCGACTCGCCCGAAAATGACCAGCAGGGTCCCGTTCGGAAGGACGCGTAGCCGCGGCGCGAAGTCGAGAGCGAACAAGCCTGGACTGCTGATCACGACCGGCGCCGACCAGGTGGCTCCGCCGTCCGTCGTGCGGGAGAACGACAGCGTGTACTCCATCGTCGCCGGAATCTCCTTGAAGAACTTGGCCCAGACCATGTAGGCGCGGCCCGGACGTGTCGGACTCCCGGTGATCGCAGGGTTCTCGTTGCCGGCAAGCCGCGGGGAGATCGTGGCGGGAGACGACCAGTGGCGGCCGCCGTCCCTCGAGCGGCTCGCACCGATCGCAATCTCGGGCGGGCTGGTGGCCATGGAGCCGAACTGCCCGCCGAAGTAGGCCGTGCCGTCGCCGCCGAACGAGACCCAGGGATCGCTCGCGGTGTCCGACGTTCCGCCTGTGCAGCGCGTGAGGCCCGGAATCGTCGTCCGACGCCAGGACCGCCCGCCGTCGAGCGACGAGGCGACCAGGTCGTCGCGCGCGTTGAACTCCGGTGACACGTCCTGCTTCCAGGTTGCGACGATGTTGCGGGGATTGGCCGGGTTGACCGCGATCGCGGGCTCGATCACCAGGCCGTCGATCTTGTCGGCGTCGTGGAACGCGCCCGGACAGCCCGCCGCGAACGGCGTCGGACCTGAGATCGCTCGGAGCTGTTTCACCTTGAAGGGCCCGGAGGAAGCGCTCGCGGGGATCGTCACCGCCGCTGCGGCGAGGATCACTCCGAGGAGCGTGAGCGTGCGATAGAGGCCGGTCACGCCGTCGGCTCAACCGCACTTTCGGCAGCCGCTCGCCAGGCCGAGTTGAGCCCGCTTTGCATGTACCCCCAGTAGGCCGGCACGATCACGAGGTAGAGGACGAGCCCGAGCCATCCGTTGATCGGGGTTCGGCTGGTCAGTCGCTGGGCAGCCTGGATGCGCTGGAACGTCGTCACCGTGGTCCACAGTGCAGGCACGACGATCAGCGCGCCCGGGAACAGGGCGAGAGTCGACTTGCCGGGGCTGTCGCCGAGCTCGTTTGTGTTGCGGGAGCGGCCGTACTCGGCCATCTCCTTGTTGACGTAGTACCACCAGAACACCACGTAGATGCCGAGGGTGATCAGCCCGAGGATCGCGACGACGATCGGGCTGCGGATCTTGACGGTGACACCGGGCGCCAGCTCGACGGGCCCGGACAGTGGCTGGGCGGCAGAAGCCGCTTCGCCGGGAGATGAGGAGACAGACATGGGGCTCCTAACGCTCGCGTTCCGCGCGACATCCGCTGTCGACGCGCTACGCCGGCCAAGTGTCGGAGCCGGAAGAAACCGCCTGCCTAAGGTTGGGGCAAGGCGAAATTCACCTTAGCACTGTGTCAGCGGAAGTTCGACCAGCGTTTCAACGCGCGCGGCCGAGCCGCGAGCGCCGTCTTGCGCGCCGCATCAGCACGACCTGCGCCGAGCGCGGCCTGCCCTCCTTCTTGGCCCGCGCGCGATGCCAGACCCCGTCGCCCGCCAGCTCCCAGGCACAGGCGGTGTCCGCGAGGAGAGCGTCGAAGGCCTCCGCGATCTCCTGCTGAGCCTCGGGCTCCTCGACCGGGACGACCACCTCGATTCGGTCGTCCAGGTTGCGTGGCATCAGATCCGCGCTCCCAAGGTAGAACGCCGTGCGCTTTCCGGCTTCGAAGATGAGCAGCCGGCTGTGCTCGAGGAAACGGCCGAGGACGCTGCGCACACGGATGCGGTCGCTCAGCCCGGGTACGCCCGGGCGCAGCGCGCACACACCTCGAACCACGAGGTCAACGGACGCGCCTGCCTGCGAAGCGGCATAGAGCTCGTCGATCACCTCGCTGTCCGTGAGCCCGTTCACCTTGATCCGGATGCGTGCGTTCTTCTTCTTCCGCGCCGCTTCGGCAACCGCTTGGATCTCCTCGACGAGCCGCTGCCGCAGAGTGAAGGGGGCGACCAGAAGCTTGCGGAAGGGGGCGGCGCGCCGGAAGCCGGTGAGGTAGTTGAAGAGCTCGGCGACGTCGGCTGCGGCGTCCTCGTCGGCGAGGAAGAGACCGAAGTCCTCATACGTCTCGGCCGTGAGGTGGTTGTAGTTCCCCGTGCCGATATGCACGTACCGGCGGAGTGACCCCGCTTCACGGCGGACGATCATGGTCACCTTCGCGTGGATCTTCATCGCGGGCACCCCGTACACGACGTGGACCCCGGCCCGTTCGAGCGAACGTCCCCAGTCGATGTTGTGCCGCTCGTCACCCCGGGCCTTGATCTCCACCAGGCAGACGCTCTGCTTCCCGCTCTCCGCGGCCTGGACGAGTGCCGGTGCCAGCGGTGTCTTCTCGTTGGTCCGGTACACCGTCGACTTCAGCGCGACCACGTCGGGGTCGGCGGCGGCGGTGTCGACGAACGACTCGAAGCTGGCGGCGAACGAGTCGTAGGGATAGTGCACGAGGCGAGGTGCCGAGCGGATGGCGTCGAACTCGTCCAGTCCGGGTACGGAGCCAAGCGGGCGTGGGACCGGCACCCACGGATCGACCTTCAGGTCGGGCCGGTCGAGCTCGATCAACTCGGACACGTTTGCGAGGTCGAGCGTGCCGTCCACGGGGTACACGAGGTCCTCCGTCACCCGGAGCCCCTCTTGGATTCGGGCGCGCATCTTCGCCGACATCGCCGTCGAGACCTCGAGGCGCATGACGTCCCCGAACCGCCGTCGCCTCAGTTCGAGCTCGACCGCCTCGAGGAGGTCGTCCGTATCGTCCTCGAGCTCGAAGCCCGCATCGCGCGTGACCCGGAACAGGGATCGCTCGACGATCTCCATCCCCGGAAACAGGGTCGGCAGGAAGTGGGAGATCAAGGCTTCCAGCGGCACGAAACGGGTCCCGTCGACGGCGAAATGGCGTGGGAGGCTCTCGGGCACCTTCACCCGCGCGAACCGCTCCTCGAGCGTGTCTGGATCGCGGACGAACACCGCGAGGCTGATCGAGAGCCCCGAGATGTACGGAAACGGCTGGCCGGGCCCCACCGCGAGCGGCACCAGGATCGGATAGATCTCGGCCGCGTAGCGACGCTCGAGCTCCTCGACCGCCGCGCGGGACAGGTCCTCGAGGCCGCCGACCACGACGCCTTCGGTTGCGAGGGCGGGAATGAGGTCCTCCGACCAGAGCCGTGTCTGGTCGAGCTGGAGCTCCAGGACCCGTGCTCGCACTTCGCGGAGCGCCTGCAAGGGCGTGCGACCGTCGGCCGACCGGACCCGGATGCCAGCGTTTGCCTGGGCGGCCAAGCCGCCGAGGCGAACCATGAAGAACTCATCGAGCAGCTCCGAGAAGATCGAGCAGAACCTCACGCGCTCGAGGAGCGGCAGCTCGCCGTCGCCGACGATCGAGAGCATCCGGGCCTCGTAGTCCAGGAACGACAGCTCCCGGTTGATCAGCCTGGGGGCGGCGGTACGAGGCTCGAGCTTTCGCACGGTGGCCATCACGCCTCCTGTGGGCGCCGAGGGATCCCGCCGAAGGCGATCGCGCAGAACGCGAACCATGCCCACCCCAGCGCGAGCCCTGCCAGGACGTCAGTGAACCAGTGGACGTCGAGGAAGACGCGGCTGGCAGCGACGGCCACGGCGAGACCGACTGCAGCGCCGCCGAGAGCGGCAGTTGCGCGCTTGCCACGACCTCGGCTGAGGAGCAGCGCGGCCGCCGCGAAGAAGGCTGCAGCGAGGGACGTGTGCCCACTCGGGAACGAGGGCCCGAGCGTATCGGTGACCGGATTCAGCGTGGGCCGCGCGCGATCCATCAAAACCTTGATCGCGATCGTGATGGCGCCGACGCCCAGCACGGCGGCAACGACGAAGAGGACGACGCGGGGATTGCGGCGACGAGTCCAGTCGAACGCGAGCAGGAGCACGACCAGCGCTGCAACGACCCGGTTGTCGCCGAGCATGGTCACGACCTTGAGGCCGCCTTCGGAGAACGCGGTCGCCTGTTCGTCCCCCCACCGCGCGACGCTCGAATCGATCCGCTCGACGGTCGCGTTCTCGCGTACGAGGTACGCGAGCAGGCCGACGGACAGCCACCCGAGGACGAAGACGCCGATCGCCGCGCCGAACGTCAGCCAGGCAACGGTCGTCTGATGCCGGTACGTGGCGATCCAGGCGCGCGTGGCCTCGCGGCGCTTGACGACCGTCGCTGCGAACCCCGGGCCGCTCGCGGCCAGGGCCCGGAATGGATCCTGCGACGTCACGTACGCGCCCGCGGCGGCGGCCATGAGCGAAGTAAGTACGAGGATGACGAGCGGCAGGGAGTCACACGGCTTTCGTCGGCACACAAATGCTCATTGCGGCCGGCTCCGCCTCGACGCGGAACGTCTTCTTCTTCGTCCGGCGGCCACCGTCAAGCTCGTACAGCACCTTCCGGGGAAGTGTCACCTCGACCGACCGGCCTTTCGTCAGATGGACGAACGGGGACTTCGAAGTGCTGCTGAACTTGCTCCGGGCGAAGATTCGGCCCCACTGCAGGATCCCTTCGGGGTTGCCCACGCCGACTTCGAGGAGACCGTCGTCGGTCTGTGCGTCGTCGAAGACCTCGAGCCCTGCAAAGGCCTGGCCGACGTTCCCGAACAGGATGACGCTCGCCTCGCCCTCGTACCACGTGCTGCCGTCGACGTCGATGCGTGCGTCGAAGAGGTTCATGCGCAGGTTTTTCGTCGCCGCCCAGATGTAGGCGGCACGGCCGTACCGTTGCTTCAGCTTCTTGGTGGCGTCACGGATCACCCGCGCGTCGAAGCCGACTCCCGCCATCACCGCGAACCGTTCGCCGTTTATCCGCCCCACGTCGAACTTGCGACGTGCTCCGTTCAGGCCGATTTCCACTGCGGCCTCGAGCTTCCTCGGGATTCCGAGATTGGACGCGAACAGGTTTGCGGTTCCCGCCGGAAGGATCGCAATCGTCACGTCAGAACCCGCGAGGGCGTCCACCGAGCGCTGCACCATGCCGTCGCCGCCCCAGATGAAGATCAGCTCCGCGCCGTTCTCGACGACCTGCTGGATCTCCTCGGGCGCGACGCGGCTCTTCTCGACTTCCCGCCACTGCGGATCACGCACGCCCCGCTCGGCGAGTGCCTTCCGGAGCGCCGGCAGCCCGCCGTCCAGGGTCTTGGTCGAGTTCGCAATCACGGCCACCGAGCTCATGCGAAGGTCTCCTCGGACTTCTTCTCGGCCCGCAGTTCGGCGACAGCTCGCGCAGTCCGAACTGCGAACAACGCCACGAGCAACGCGCCGATGCCCATGAACGCCCCGGCGATGACGTCGATCGGGTGGTGCTCGCCGCGATACATGCGCGACAGCGCGACGATGATCGGGATGCTGGCTGCGATCGTCCAGATTGCGACACGCAGGGGCAGCCACTTGAAGTGTGCGGCGAGTAACAGCGCGCATGCCCCGTACACCGCGGTCGACGCGGCCGTGTGCCCGGACGGGAAGCTGTGGTTCACGTTGAAGTGGTCGAGCCGTACCACCTCGGGCCGCAAGCGCGCAATGAAAAGAACCGTGAGGCCGTAGGCCGTGAACTCGACCATCCCCGCCTGGAGAACGAAGCTCGCCGTCCGCCAGCGGCGGCTGAAGACGAGGAAGAAGATCACGCCGGCGACGAGGGGGACGAGGACCGGTGCGTCTCCGATCATCGAGCCGTAGTAGGAGAGATCCGTCCGGAACTCCGTCCGGTGGCCGGCCAGCCACTCCGGGAATCGGTCGTCCGTGTTCGAGATCCAATCGCTCGCCAGCAGGACCTTGGTGACGAAGAGCCCGAGAAGGATCATGAAGCTGGCCAGGAGCAGCATCAGAGGTTGCGCCACGAGCCAGGACACCGCGATCGACGGCAGGCGGCGAAGCTTCGGAGCCACTCGCTCCGACGGCCCGCCGGGACGAGGTTTGATGCGCCGCGAAGCTCGGGAGTCTTTCGGAACGCCGGAGACGGGCGGCTTGTGATGCGTGAGGTCGGTCATGCGGCTCCAATCGCTCGCGTTCTGCGTGGCACGCGGTGCCGACGCGCTACGCCGGCCGAGTGTCGGAGCCGGTAGTGGAGGCCCGCCTAAGGTTGGGGCAAGGCCACTTGGACCCTAGCACCGGCCTTTCGGAAATTCGACCCTCCGGACTGGACAAGCTCGAACGAGGTTCGTAGCCTGCATTGAGGATGAGCTCTCGCGAGACGGAGCATCTGCGCGTGCTGATTGCCAACGAGCGCAAGGATCGGTTGGAACTCGTCGCACCCATCGTTGCGGCCCTCGGCCATGAGGTGATCGCGCGGGAGGTCGAGGTCGAGGAGGTCGGCCCGCTCACGGCGAAGGAACGACCGGACGTCGCGCTCGTCGGGCTGGGCGAGAGCTCCGACCACGCGCTTTCGCTGATCGACAAGATCGTTCAGGAGTCCAGGTGCCCGGTCATCGTCCTGCTTCACGCGCCCGATACCGACTTCGTCAAGGAGGCCTCCAAGCGCGGAGTCTTCGCCTACATCACGGACGCCGGCGCCAGGGACTGGCAAAGCTCGATCGACATCGTCCTGCGCCGCTTCACCGAGTACCACGATCTCGAGGGAGCTTTCGGACGCCGTGCTGTAACCGAGCGTGCGAAAGGCATCTTGATGGAGCGCCATGCGATCGACGAAGCCGCCGCCTTCGAGCTCCTCCGCGGTCATTCTCGCACCACCAACCGGAAGCTCGTCGACATCGCTGCCGCCGTCGTCGACGGCCATTCCCTCCTTCCGAAGCAGCCGTAACCGGTGTAGGCTGGAATCCGCCCTGCCCCAGCCCTAGGCGGGCGGTCTTCCCGGCTCCAGCACTCGGTCGGCGTGTCGCAACGAGCGTCAGGAGCCTGTGAGCACAGCTGCCGAACCGATCGAGTGGACACGACCGTCTGCAGCGGCCCGAGCCGCCGCTGCCGTCGCGCTGCTCACGATGGCGAGCGTCTTCCTGCTCATCTTCGCCGGGGTGACACGGGAGACAGGCGCCGTGTTCTTCGCCTTCGCCTTCGTGTTTCTCGCCGCGTTCGCCGGATGGTTCGTCCTGACTCGCCGCCGCTTCAAGCGCGCGCTCGGGATCGTGGGGATCATCGTCGCGTTCTCCGGCCTCGCCGGCTTCGTCCAGCATCACTACCTGCTGCTCGGAATGCTCTTCGCGGCCATCGCCGTCTTCGGCTTCACCGCGCGCTACGCGGTGCGCCATGACGCGGCGCTCCGTCCGGAGGTCGATCAGACCCGCCGACGGACGCGTCGCTCGACGTGCAAGGGCGTCCTCATCATCAATCCAAAATCCGGTGACGGGAAGGCGGAACGCTGGGAGCTGTCGGACGAGGCGGTCAAGCGGGGCATCGAGCCGGTCGTGCTCCGTCCCGGCGACGACGTCGCCGAGCTGGCAGAGCTGGCGGTCGAGGACGGAGCCAACGTCATCGGCATGGCCGGCGGGGACGGCTCGCAAGCGCTGGTCGCAACCGTTGCGATGCGCCACCAGGTCGCGCACGTCTGCGTCCCGGCGGGCACCCGCAATCACTTTGCACTCGACCTGGGGTTGGACCGGAACGACGTCGTCGGTGCGCTCGATGCATTCACCGACGGTGTCGAGCGCAGAATCGATCTCGCCCGGGTGAACGAGCAGGTTTTCGTGAACAACGCCTCCCTCGGTCTGTACGCAAACGTCGTTCAGTCCGATGCGTACCGAACAGCAAAGCTGCGCACTTGGAATCGCTTGCTACCGAGAATGCTCGGCCCGAACAGAGCGGAGACGATGAACCTCCAGTTCAGAGGCCCCGACGGACGATCCTGGGCTGACGCGGCGCTCGTCGTCGTCTCGAACAACGCCTATCAGGTCAGGCGCCTCGGCGGCATCGGGTCGCGATACCGCATGGACGGCGGTCAACTTGGAATCGTGGTCACGCGAATTCGGCGAGCGATCGATTTCGCCCAGCTCGTGACCTTCGGGAGCGCCGGTCAGCACAAGCGGTTTCGCGGCCTCCGCCAGTGGGCCGCACTCGAGTTCGAAGTCGATTCGGACCGCCCCGTCGCCGTCGGACTCGACGGCGAGGCGTTCGTCCTCACTCCACCCCTTCGTTTCGTGTCGCTTCCCGGCGCCTTGCGCGTCCGCATCCCGAAGCATGCACGCGGTGTCTCTCCTGCGGGCCTCGCTGTGACGCTGACCAGGCGCGATCTTCGGCGGCTCATCCGCATCGCCGCGGGCAGATCGAGGCACACGATCATCTAACGCGTCAGGCGTAGCGGGACTGACATATTCCGGCTGTGTCCTCGACGGTCGAGATCCAGATGCCGGACGGTGTCGCCGACGCGTACCTCGCCCGGCCGGATGACGAGCCGCATCCGGGCGTGCTCCTGCTCATGGACGCCTACGGCTTGCGTCCCGCGATCGAGGAGATGGCCGACCGCATTGCCGACGACGGTTACGTCGTGCTCGCGCCGAACGTCTTCTATCGCGCCGGCCCCTCGCCGGTTCAACCGGGCATGGATTTCCAGAAGATCCGGCCGCTGATGGCCGAGCTGACGCCCGAGCGGCTCGCCGCAGATGGGGCGGCGTACCTCGACCACCTGGCCGCGGTGGGTTCGCCCGGGCCGGTCGCGATCACCGGCTACTGCATGGGCGGGCGCCTCGGCTGGTGGATCGCTGCCGCCCAGCCCGATCGGGTCGTTGCTCTTGCCGCCTTTCATACCGGCGGGCTCGTCACCGACGACCCGGACAGCCCCCATCGCGCAGCGGGAAGCGTCGACGCCGAGCTTTACTTCGGCTTTGCCGACCAGGACCAGGGCATGACGGCGGAACACATTTCGACGTTCGAGCAGGCGCTCCAGGACGCCGGCGCGAGCTACCGCGCCGAGGTCTACGAGGACGCGCGTCACGGGTACACGATGGCCGACTTGCAAGTCCACGACGAGGCGGCCAGCGAGCGTCATTTCGGCGAGCTCCGGGCGCTGCTCGAGCGGACGTTCGGCTAGCGGCGGGCGCGGTCACGCCGCCTGGGAGAGCCGGCGGCCGGCGACGTGCTGCTTGATCCGCTCGAGGTCGAGCGACAGCACTGCCAGCTCTGGCGGAGGACGGCGAACGAAGCCGTCGAGAACAAGCAGGTCTTCCGCCAGCTCCGGCGTCAGCGGCTCGTCACCGTCGCGCTCTGCGCGGCAGACGGCGAGCCCGGCGGCGATCTCGAGCTGCGCCCCCGCGCCCGGTGGAAGCGAGCGGACGGCGCAGACCTTCCCGCTGGCGACGAAGAACGCCTTCCGCCAGCCCGGCTCGGCCGCCGGGGCGATCAGGCAGGCCTCGAGCTCTCGCAGGCGCTCAAGGCGGCGCAGCCGGTTGAGCACGTGCTCCAGCGCCTCGAGGCGGTCGCGGAGCCGGGCCGCCTCCTCGTACCGCAGGCAGTCGGAGAGATGCGCCAGCCGCTCCCGGAGACGCGGCAGCGGGCCGTCGCCGTAAAGGTCGTCGAGCTCGGCCTCCGTGCTCGAGGCCAGTGCCCGGGCGGCGAGCGACGCCTGACGGCGACTGCCGATCGGGCCGAGTGGCGTCGCGGTCTTCGAGACGACGAAGTCGTCGCCGCGGCGTCGCAGGTAGACGCCGTGCTCCTTCCTCCGGCTGCGGGAGTTCGCCGGCGGCTGCAGCTCCCGGATCAGCCGCAGCTCCTCGAGCGCCGCCTCGAGCTCGGAGCCCAGGACACGCCACTCGATGCGGTCGAGCGCGAGGAGCGCCGCCTCGACCGACGGCCGCTGCCGCTCGCTGCGGAAGTACGAGCGGAGCCGCGCTCGCAGATCGCGAGCCCGACCGACGTAGAGCACCTGCCCGTGCCGGTCGCGGAAGAGGTAGACGCCGGGACGGGTCGGCGCGCCGTTCGCGAGGGCCCGCTTGCCGTACACGCGACGCTTCCGCGGGGCCGCCAGCGCCCGCAGCTCCGAGAGCCTTCGCGCCCCGAGCTCCTGGGCGAGCCCGATCAGGTGGACGAGCACCTCGGCCGTCGCCTCGGCATCGGGAAGGGCGCGGTGGCACGGCGTCGTCGGCACGCCGAAGAACTGCGCGAGCGACGCGAGCCCGACCCGTCGCCGGCGGCCCTCGAGCAGCCGCCGCGCGAGCGCCGCTGTGCAGAGCGGCGGCTCGGACAGCCGGCGGCCGTGCATGAAGACCAGCTGACGCTCGAGGAAGCGCTGGTCGAAGCGTGCGTTGTGCGCGACGAGCAGGTCGTCCCCGGCGAAGGCGAGAAACCGTCGCACGACGCTCGAGACCCGCGGCGCACCTCGCAGCTGCTCTTCCCGTAGCCCGGTCAGGCGGGCGACGGGGTCGGGGAGCGGGACGCCCGGTTCCACGAGCGACTGGAACGAGTCCACGAGCTCGAGCGCCCGCACCCGGACCGCTCCGAGCTCGCAGATCCGGCTTCGCTCGGCGGACAGCCCCGTCGTCTCGAGGTCGAAGACGACGAACACCGCCTCCTCCAGCAGCGGGTCCGGCCGACCGGTTCTGAGCGAGACCGTCGCGCCGGCGCAGATGACACGACTGTCGCCGGCGGTGAGCTCGGCGAGGAGCGAGCACGCGAGCCCTTCGGAGATGGAGGAGGTCGCGAAGAGCGCCCGCGCCGCCTCCACCGCGCGCAGCGAGCCGCGCTCTTCGAGCATCTCCACGAGCCGGTCGAGGGCGTCGAGTGCGAGCTGCACCCAAGAGATGAAAGCGAACACATGTTCGGTCCGTCAAGTCGGGCAGGCGGAGCGACCGCCCGCTCCGCCTGCCCGCTCCGCCCGGCTTAGAGGTCGCCGGAGCCCGAGCCGCCGCCGCCCGAATCGCCGCCCGAGCCGCCGCCGCCACCGCCGTTCTGGTTCTCTGGGCAGTCGTCGCGGGGCGCCGGCTGGGCGTTCTGCGACTGGACCGCGCCGGGGTCTCCGCTCGACCCGTTTCCGGACGACGAGCCTCCGGCGCCGAACGCGCCGCTGGCCCAGATCGTCACGATCACCGCCACGACGCCTGCCACCGCCAGCAG
>DATLQK010000090.1:0-13733 GCA_035535195.1 Gaiellaceae bacterium
CGGCGGACGAGGCGCAGCGGGCGGCGGCCGGCCTCCGCTCGGTGGGCATCTTCGACCTGGCGGGCTATCTCGTCGACCCGCCGAGCGAGGAGCAGCTGCCCGCGATGGAGCTCGACGACCTGCGACAGCTCGTCGAGGCAGGAGCGGTCGAGGTGCTGGACGTCCGCGAGCCGCACGAGCGGGACGAGGGGTACATCCCGGGCAGCCGGAACATCCCGTACCGGCTCGTCCGGGAGTGGGCGGACGACCTCCAGGGCGGAAAACCCGTGGTGACGATCTGTTCGAGCGGCCCCCGCGCGGGCGTCGCGGCGAGCGTGCTGGCCGCCGAGGGCGTCGACGCGCGCCCCGTGATCCACGGCGGCGTCCAGGACTGGGACGGCGAGACGGTTTCCTTCCGGCGCTGCGGCTCGTAAGGGAGGGCCGTTGACGGTCTACACCGGCGCGTCGAACCGCTGGCACGAGGACTACGCGCTCGGCCGGCCGGGCTGGCCGCCGAGGGTCGTCGAGCTCGCGGAGGTGCCCCCGGGCGCGACCGTGCTCGAGCTCGGCGCCGGCACCGGGAAGCTCACGCGGCTGCTACTCCCGCGGTTCCGCCAGGTGGTCGCGGTCGAGCCCGACGAGGGGATGCGCCGGCTGCTCGGCCGTCACGTCCCCGACGCGCAGCTCCTCGCCGGTCGCGCGGAGGAGATCCCGTTGCCGGACGGCTCCGTCGACGCGGTCTTCTGCGCCGAGGCGTTCCACCTCTTCGACTGGGAGGAAGCGCTCGCGGAGATCGCCCGGGTGCTACGTCCGGCCGGCGCACTGATGCTCCTCTGGAACCTCCCGGCTGGGCCGACGGAGCCGTCGATCGAGGCCGCTGAGCGCCTCTTGCTCGAGCGGGCCCCGGCGGGCCTGCCCTACGACCCGGTCGACCTCAACACGCGCCGCTACGCAGACGGCGAGTGGCGGCAGGCGTTGGCGGAATCGTCGTTCGACGAGCTGCGCGAGCTGACCGTGCCGAACCCGCAGACGGTCGACCGCGAGGCGCTCCTCTCCTTCCTCGCCTCGATGGGCTGGCTCGCCGACCTGCCCGACGCCGAGCGGATCCCGCTGCTCGAGCAAGTGCGCGAACTGCTCCCGGCCGAGCAGTACCGCCGCCGGTGGGAGACGCACGTCCACTGGACGCGGCTCCGGGACCAGACGAAAGACCGGTCAGAGATGCCGCACGCTCGCCGACCGGTCTGACCGACCAGACGCGGCCGACGGACGGAATCTTCCTTGGGCTATTTGATCCGCTCGACCGTGTAGCCCCAGCTCGCCATCTCGTCGAGCAGCGCGGCGCAGTGCTCCTGGTCGCGCGTGATCAGCGTCAGCTCCACTTCGGTCTCCGCGACCGGGAGCTCCATCCCCTCGCGGTGGTGCTCGACGGAGACGACGTTGCCCCGCGCCTCCGCGATCAGGCCGAGGAGCTTCACCAGCTCGCCGGGCCGGTCGGGGATCCGCGTCCGGATCACGAGGTAGCGGCCGCCGAGCGTCAGCCCGTGCCGCATCACCGAGATCAGGAGGGTCGGGTCGATGTTCCCGCCGGAGAGGACGACCGCCACCGGGCCCGAGCCGCCGACCTTGCCCTCGAGCAGCGCCGCGACGCCGACGGCGCCGGCTCCCTCGACGACGAGCTTGGCGCGCTCGAGCAGCAGCACGATCGCCTCGCTGATCACCTCGTCGTCGACGTCGACCATCTCGTCGAGCACGCCGTCGAGGATCGACATCGTGAGCTCGCCGGGATGCTTGACGAAGATCCCGTCGGCGATCGTGAAGCCGGTCTTGCCCGCCTGCACGCCGACAATCCGGAGGTCGGGCTTGCTCGCCCGCAGGGCGAGCGCGATCCCCGAGGCGAGCCCGCCGCCGCCGACAGGGATGACGACCGTCCCGACATCCGGCACCTGTTCGGCGAGCTCGAGCCCGATCGTTCCCTGCCCCGCGATCACGATCGGGTCCTCGAAGGGATGGACGAAGGTGGCCCCGGTCTCCTCCACGTCGGCTCTCGCAGCCGTCATGGCGTCCTCGAAGCGGTCGCCACCCATGATCAGTTCCGACCCGTAGGTGCGGCACGCCTCGACCTTGGCCATCGGCGCGTCCTGCGGGACGTAGATGCGGGCCGGGATGCCGGCGTTTCTCGCGGCCCACGCGACCGCCTGGCCGTGGTTCCCGGCGCTCGCCGCGACGACGCCGGCAGCGCGCTCGTCCGGCGAGAGCGTGGCGATCCGGTTGACCGCGCCGCGGACCTTGAAGGCGCCCGTCCGCTGGAGGTTCTCGGCCTTCAGCCAGACGTCGCGGCCCGCGACCCGCGAGAACGTCTCGGAGCCGTACACCGGCGTGACCCGCGCGACGCCGGCGAGGCGGCCGCGGGCTTCCTGGATGTCAGCGAGGCTCGGGCCTAGATCCGTCTGCATCGACCTTGAACACCTTCTCAAGTATCTCCCTCACGGCTGTGAGCGGGTCGAGCCGCCGCTCCTGCACCTCGTCCAGCAGGCGTCGCAGCTCGGGATCGTCGGCGACCGCACGTTCGAGATGGCTCTTCGCGCGCGCCGAGGCGACCGAGAAGACCTCGCCGGCGAGGTTCCGCCGCCGCCGCTCCTCGAGCAGCCCGTCCGACTCGAGATGGGCCCGGTGCTCGGCGATCTTGCCCCAGAGCGTCTCGACCCCCTCCCCGGTCACCGCCTCGGTCAGGACGATCGGCGGGCGCCAGTCGCGCTCCGTGTCCAACGCGAGGATCGACCGCACCTCGTTCAGCATCGTCTTCGCCGCCGGGTGATCCTTCTTGTTGATCGCGATCACGTCCGGGATCTCCATGATCCCCGCCTTCAGCGCCTGCACCGAGTCGCCCGACCCCGGCATCAGTGCGAGGACGACGGTGTCGGCGACACTCATCACCTCGATCTCGCTCTGCCCGGTGCCGACTGTCTCGACAAAGACGAGGTCTCGGCCCGCAGCGTCGAGCACGAGGAGGGCCTGGAGCGCGGCCTCCGAGAGGCCGCCCAGGTGGCCGCGCGTCCCCATCGACCGGATGAAGACACCGGGGTCGAGGAAGTGATCGGCGAGGCGGATGCGGTCGCCGAGAAGCGCACCCTGCGAGAACGGGCTCGAGGGATCGACGGAGATGACGCCGATCGTCCGGCCCTCGGCGCGAAGCTCCCGGACGAGGGCGCTGATCAGGGTCGACTTCCCGACGCCCGGTGGGCCGGTGATGCCAATGGAGTACGCACGGCCGGTCTCCGGGTAGAGGTCGTGCACGAGCTCGTAGGCGAGCGGGTCGGAGTTCTCGACCAGCGTGATCGCGCGCGCGAGCGCCCGCCGGTCGCCCGCCCGGACTCCTTCACGCAGCGTCTCCCGCGTCCACTCCCGCCGCTTGGCCACGTTCCAACTCTAGGGCGACGGCTGCAAGGCGGGCTCCCGCCGCGCCTGGACGCCGCGGGCCATCACGAGCCCGATCACCGCGGCCACGGCGGAGAGGGCGCCGGCGATCCCCCACACCGCCCGGGCGCCGAGCGCGTCGGTCAGTGGCCCCGCGGCCAGCATCCCGATCCCGAGCACGACGTAGTTCGAGCTCATCAACACGGTGAAGGCGCGCCCCCGGAGCTCGTCCGGGGCGCCGCGCTGGACGAGCAGGGCGTTGCAGACGACGGCCGTACCGTTCCCGGCGCCGACGACCACGATGCAGGCCGCCGCCACCCACACGCCCGGCGCGACAGCGGCGGCCGACATGCCCACCGCGACGACCGCGATCGCGCCCGCATAGACCGTGGCGAGCGCCCGGTTCTCGAGAAACGAGCCCGCGAAGAGGCTGCCGAGGGCCAGGCCGACGCCGGTGGCGCCCACGAGCAGGCCGTAACCGAAGTCGCCGGCGTCGAAGGCGTCCTTCGCGAGCACCACCTCGGAGACGTTCGCGCCGGCGATCGCGAGCATCACCACGTTCCAGGCGACGAGGATCGTCAGCAGCGCCCGCGACCGCCGGATCAGCTCGAAGCCCTCCGCGAGATCCCGCCGGTAGCCGTGCCCCTCCGCCTGCGCCGCCTGGAGCAGCCGGGCGGGGATGCCGACGAGAAGCGCCGCGGAGACGAGGAAGGTGACCGCGTTGATCCAGTACGCCGCGTGCGGCCCGGTCGCGGCGACGAGGATGCCGCCGATGATCGGCCCGATCGCCCACGCGGCGTTCTCGAGCGTCTGGAGGATCGAGTTGGCGCCGGCGAGGTCCTCGTCCCTGACGAGGTTGGGGAGGCCGGCGTAGACGGCGGGGCGGAAAAAGCCGGTGGCGAAGCCCGCGATCCCGGCGAGCGTGACGATCAACGCCGGGCTGTCGACGAACGGCAGGGCGGCGAAGACCGCGAACCGGACGATGTCGGAGCCGATCATCAGGCCGCGGCGCGACATGCGGTCGACGAGCGAGCTCGCCGCGATCCCGATCACGATCGCGGGGAGGAAGTCCGCGATCAGGAGCGCGCTGACCCAGGTCGCGGAGCCGGTCCGGTCGAAAACATCGACAGTGAGGGCGACGAACGCGATCCAGGTTCCGAGGCCCGAGGCCAGCGTCGCGAGTGCGAGCAGACCGAAGCTCGGGGGGTCTCTGAGAAGCCTGAGTTGGCGGCTGATCACGATTCGTGGACCTCGGTCGGACGCTAACAGCGCCTCCACGGCGGGAGACCGAAGTTCACTCGTCCGAGCTAGGTCTGTGCGTGGCTCAGCACGCGGCCGAGCGCGCCAGCGAAGAGCGCGTTCTCCTCGGGCGTGCCGACCGTGATGCGGATGCCGCCCGGGGCGCCGAAGCCGCCTGTCGGCCGGACGATCACGCCCTCGCGCAGGAGCTGCTCGAAGAGCGGGCGCGAGTCCTCCCCGACCTCGGCGAAGACGAAGTTCGCGACGGCGGGGCCGGCGGGCTCGAATCCGTGGTCGCGAAGCGCCGCCCCCACGGCGGGGCGGCCCTCGGCGTTGGCGCGGCGGCGCCGCTCGAGCTCCGCCTGCGCGCCCGGAGCCTCGAGGCTCGCAATCGCCGCCACCTGGGCGGGGGTCGTGATGTCGAATGCCCGACGCACCTTGCCGACCGCGGTGACGATGTCCTCGGCGGCGAGCCCGTACCCGACGCGAAGACCGGCAAGGCCGAAGATCTTCGAGAATGTCCTCAGCACGACCACCCGTCGACCTTGCTTCAGGTACTCCTCGACGCCGTCGGGGTAGTCCGGGTCGTCGACGTACTCGAAGTACGCCTGATCGAGCACCGTCACGACGTGGTCGGGCACGCGCTCGAAGAACTCGTCGAGCTCGACACGCGTGTTCATCGTGCCTGTGGGGTTGTTCGGGTGGCAGACGTAGACGAGCTTCGTCCGGTCCGTGACGGCGCCGAGCAGCGCGTCGAGGTCGTAGCGGCCGTCGCGGAGCGGAACGAGCACCGGCTCGGCCCCGAGCTTCCGCGCGGTGATCACGTAGCTCGGGAAGCTGGGCCAGCCGAGCACAACCTGGTCGCCCGGGTCGAGCGAGATCTGGGCGAGGCTGTCGACGACTCCGTCGGCGCCCGCGCCGAGCGCGACCTCCTCGAAGCGAATACCGTGCCGTTCGGCGAGCGCCTGCCGCAGCCGGTAGCCACCGCCGTCCGGGTAGCGGTTCAGCGACGGCGCGGCGTCTGCGAGCGCCTCCAGGGCCTCTGCGAACGGCCCGTACGGTCCCTCGTTCGACGCCAGCTTCACGACGCGGTCGAGCCCCAGCTCGCGCTGGACCTCCTCGACGGGCTTCCCGGGCTCGTACGGGACGATGTCGGCGACGGCCGGCTTGAAGAAGCTCTCGAAGATCTCGGCCAGACTCACGGCGCCGGAGCCTATCCCACGACCTGGTAGGCCATCAGGATCGCGTCGACGAAGCCGGAGCCGCGGCGGTAGTGCGCCCGGCGATACCCCTCGCGCTCGAAGCCGACGCTCTCGTACAGAGCGATCGCCGCCTCGTTGTGCGGGAAGACGTGGAGCTCGAGCTTCCGCACGCCGACCTCGTGCGCCCAGTCGATCGCCTGCTGCAGGAGCGCGCGGCCGACCCCCTGCCGGCGATGGCCGGCTGCGACCATCAGGCCGAGGTCCGCCACGTGCCGGCTCGCCGGGTGCGGATCCCGCCCGAGCGAGAGCCGGCCGACGAGCTCGTCGCCGGCCTCGGCGACGAAGACGGCGGCGTCACGGTAGCGGCGGAGCGCTCGGAGGTACCGCCGCTCGTCCACCACCGTCCGCCAGCCGCCGTCCGAGATCAACCAGCCGCCCGGTTCCGCCGCGACCTCTTCGGCCAGGGCGACGAGCTGCGCGGCGTCCCGCGGGTGCGCGGGGCGGATCGTGAACTCGACCGGCTCAGCCATCCACGACGATCCCGTGCCCGCCCCGGCGCGGGTCGCCCGCCGCCGCCAGCGTGCCGTCGCCGCGGACCTCCACGGCGGCCGCCCCGCCGAAGTAGAGATTCCGGCGGCGCCAGCGCACGAGGTCGTAGCCCCGGCGGTCGAGCTCGTCGAGCTCGACCGGGTCGTTGCCGCCCTCGCAGTGGACATGCCCGCCGTCGAGGTGGACGCGTGGCGCAGTGATCGCATCTTCAACCGAAAGCTGGTGACCTATAGCGTTTACGACGATTTGCAAGATCGCTCCGTGGAGGCGGACCGACCCGGCACTTCCCACCACGAGCCTGGGCCGGCCCTCCTCGAGGACAAGCGACGGGGCCATCATGCTGGTCAGCCGCATCCCCGGGCGTCGGCGGCCGCGCACCGGGTTTAGGTGATGCTCGCCGAGCATGTTGTTCAGGTGGATCCCCGTTTCCGGCACGACCACCCCCGAGCCTGAGCCGGTCGACGCCGTGAGCGACGCCGCGTTGCCGGCTGCGTCGACGGCCGAGATGTGGGTTGTCCCGGTCAGTATTCGCGCGGTCGCCGCCTCCACCCGGTCGTCCTCGCAAAGCCGCCGCGCCAGGCCGCCGCGGAAGAGCTCTCGAGTGAAGCCGGGGCCGCGGGCGGCATTCTGCTCGCGCATGACCTCCACGAGCCGCGCGATCCCGTCCGCCGTTCCGAGGTCGCCGCCGAGGCCGGCGCGGTCGAGCACGCGCAGCCCATAGGCCAGCAGGACGCCGCCGGAGGATGGCGGCGGATTTGAGACAAACGTGCGCCCCAGGAACGGCGCCTCGATCGGGCGGCGCCAGATCACCCGGTAGCCGCGCAGATCCTCTCGCGTCAGCGAGCCGCCCTCGGCCCGGACGTAGTCGCTGATCCTCCGGCCGAGCGGACCGCCGTAGAGCCTCTCCGCTCCCTCAGTGGCGAGCAGCTCGAGCGTTCCGGCGAGGTCGCGCATGACGAGCCGCCCGCCCTCCGTCAGCCGCTCGCCGCCTGGGCTGTAGATCGCGCGGCCGGACTCGGTGTGGCTGAGGATTACGTCGAGGATCACGTGGAGGTACGCCTGCTGGGGCGTGAGCTCGACCCCGTTCCGGGCGAGCTCGATCGCCGGCTCGAACAGCCGCTCCCACGGGACGGTGCCGTACATCCGGTGCGCCGTCGCGAGGCCGGCGACCGCACCGGGGACGGCCACCGACGCGGCACCGACGTGGAACGCCTGCTTCGTGGAGCCGTCGAAGTCGACGTCGATCGTCTCCATCTCGGCGGGCGACTGCCGAAGCCCGGCGCCGGGCGCGGTGACGAAGAAGTCCAGCACGCGAGTGCGGCGGTCGCGGGCGCGGTGCACGAGGAGGAAGCCGCCGGCGCCCGGACCGGTGAGCGGGCTCTCCACTACCCAGGAGACGAACGCAGCCGCGAGGCAGGCGTCGACGGCCGTCCCGCCGTCGGCCAGGATCTGCGCGCCGGCCTCGGCCGTCAGCGGGTGGCCGGCGGCGATCGCGCCCCTCATGGCAGTTCGCGGCTCGGCGTCAGTCCTGCAGGAACGACGGCGGCTCGAGCATGTCCTCGCCTTCGTCCCCGGTGCTCGCGGGCGCAGTGCGGAGTGGCCGGCGCACCGGCCGGTGCCCGACGCCGGTGACGATCACCGTCACCCAGACCTGGCCCTCGAGCCGTTCGTCGACGGTCGCGCCGAAGATGATGTTCGTGTCGTCGGTCGCCGCTCCGCGGACGAGCTCGGCCGCCTCGTTCACCTCGTAGAGCGAGAGGTCGTTCCCGCCGGCGATCGAGAGCAGGATTCCCTTCGCGCTCACGAGCTCGGTGTCGACGAGCGGCGAGCGGAGGGCTCGCTCGGCAGCCTCGAAGGCCCGGTTCTCGCCGGTCGAGAACCCGATGCCCATCAGCGCGCTGCCCGCGCCGGCCATGAACGTGCGGACGTCCGCGAAGTCGACGTTGATCAGTCCCGGTTCGGTGATCAGGTCGCAGATGCCCTGGACGCCCTGGCGCAGGACGTCGTCGGCGATCTTGAAGGCGTCGAGCATCGAGGTTTTCTTGTCGAGCACCTCGAGCAGCCGCTCGTTGGGGATCACGATCACGGTGTCGCAGTCCTCCCGGAGCCACTGGACGCCGGCGTCGGCCTGCGACCGCCGCTTCGTGCCTTCGAAGCGGAACGGCATCGTGACGATCCCGACGGTGAGCGCTCCGACCTCACGCGCGATCCGCGCGACGACGGGAGCCGCGCCCGACCCGGTGCCACCGCCCTCGCCGGCGGTGACGAAGACCATGTCCGAGTCCCGAAGCGCCCGCTTGATCTGGTCGTAGGCCTCCTCGGCCGCGCGGCGGCCGATGTCCGGTTCCGCCCCGGAGCCGAGGCCGCCTGTGAGCTCGCGGCCGATGTGAATCTTCACCTCGGCGTCGCTGAGCGCCAGCTGCTGGAGGTCGGTGTTGACGGCGACGAACTCGACGCCCGAGATGCCCGCGTCGATCATCCGGTTGAGTGCGTTCAGGCCTGCGCCGCCGACGCCCACGACGCGGATGACGGCCATGTAGGCGGAGTCGGAGCGGGGCGCGCGGTGCAGGCGCGGCGGCGGCTCGGGCAGGGGCTCGAGCAGGCGCGCGATGCCGCGGTCGGTCGGCTGCTCCGGCCGGTGGAGCGAGTCCGGAGTGCGGTGCGTCGGCGGAGGCGGCGCCAGCGGCTCCGGAACCTCAGGCTCGGGCTCCGGTTCCGGCGCGACCTCGAGATGCGGCGACGGCGGCGGGTGCTCGACCGTTTCCTCGAGCGGCTCGCCCGGGACGGTCTTCCCCTCCTTCTCGGCCTGGCGCTGAGCTGCCTCGGTCGCGCGGAAGAGCTCCGCGAGTGGACCCTCACGCATGCTTGCGCGCTTTCGCGCCATTGAGCACCTCCTTCGCGAGCTCCCGGTACGCCTCGGCGGCGTTGCCGGACGGGTCGTACTTGAGCACCGACGAGCCCTTCACGGGCGCCTCGGCGTACCGCACCGTCTTCTTGATCCGTGTCTTGAACACGAGTTCGCCGAAGTTCTCCTGCAGGATCTCAACCGCCTCGCGCGAGTGCAGCGTCCGGCCGTCGTACATCGTCGGCAGGATCCCCTGGATCCCGACGTCGGGATTCAGGTTCTCCCGGATCATCGAGAGCGTGTTCTCGAGCTGCACGAGGCCGCGGAGCGAGAGGTACTCGCACTGCACCGGCACGATCACTCCGTTCGACGCGACGAGGGCGTTGATCGTCAGCAGCCCGAGGGACGGCGGCGTGTCGATCAGGATGAAGTCGTAGCGCTCCTTGATCGGGTTCAGCGCCTTCTCGAGCGCGCGCTCTCGTCCGATCATGCTCGAGAGAGCGAGCTCGGCGCCGGCGAGGTCGATCGAGGACACGGCCAGGTCGACTTCGGCCTGCTGGATCACCTGGTCGATCGGCAGCCGGTGGACGAGCACGTCGAACATAGACCGCGTGATCTGGTCGGGGTTCAGGCCCTGGCTCATCGTCAGGTTGCCCTGGGGGTCCATGTCCACGATGAGCACCTTGTGCCCCTCCTCCGAGAGCGCGACGGCGAGGTTCAGCGTCGACGTCGTCTTCGCGACGCCGCCCTTCTGGTTCGCGAACGCGATCACCAGCGCCTGTCTCGGCACCTCGGGCTGCGGCGGGATCGGACTCTCGTCCAGCGTCGGAGTCTCAACCTGCACGGCGCTCTCCCCGGTGACAGGGGTCTCCTCGTCACCCGGTTGCGGGCGGGAGAACAGGCCGGCGAGCCTCACCACTAGCGGCTCGTTCGCCCTGGGACCGGACGTTCCTTCACAACCTCAGTGTGCCGGAAAAGGCGGATCGCAACGATCCGCAAATCGGTTGGCTTCGCGTCAGTGAGCGAAAAGCGCCACCTCCCCGGCCCGTTCGGCGTCGAGCGCCGCCGCGCAGCGGGCGAGCGCGTCGGCCGCCGCACCCGGCTCGGGCTCGGCGCGGAGCCAGGTCTCCGCTTCGAGCACGAGCGTTCTCAGCTCCGCCAGGACCTCGCCGGACGGCGCGGAGCGGCGGTCGAGCGCCTCGATCCGCCGGAGCCTCTCCAGGACGCGACGTGCTTCTTCCATGGCATCGACGCTACCCGCCCGCCTGTCGCGTGTCTGTGACGGTCCAGGGCCTAAAGCGCGCCGGCTGCGGCCAGCGGCTCCAGGGTGCTCGTCGGCTTCGGACGCAGCCCCAGCAGGGCTTCGTCGAGGCCGAGCACGAGGCCGGCGCGGTCGCCGCTCTCCAGCACCTCGACGAGCACGCGCCTAACGACCTCGCCGGTCGACCCGGCTTCGTCGCCGGCGGTGAGCAGCCTGAGCCGCCGGAGCACTTCGGCGCGGTCGCGTGGCGTCTCGCCGAGCAGCGCTGCAGCACGCAGCGAGGCCGCGAAGAGGCCGTCCCCGGCTCCGAGCGCCGCCTCGAGCGCCCCGCGCAGCTGCTCCGACGCGAACGGGTCCGACTGGAACAGCGATAGCTCCCACCGGTCGAGCGCCTCTCCGAGCTCCCGGTCGTCGTCCGCCTGGGCCAGCCGGTCACGGAGCCGCCGCGCACGCTCGCCGGTCAGCGGGTCGATGCGCACGGCCTCGCCCGGCGGTGCCGTCCCGGCAATCGGGAGCACCGGCCGGACGCCGAACGGTCGCCAGTCCAACCGCTCGAACAGCACCGGACCGGCGGCCACCGGTCCCGCCGTCAGGAGCCGGAGGGCCGTGACGGCGTCCGCGAGCTCGCCAGGCGCGTCGGGGGGCGTGCCGTCCTCGGGCGCCAGCTGTTCCTCGAGCTCGAGCACGCAGAGGCGGTCGGGCGCGCGTTCGAACTGCTCCGGCAGCAGTCCTCTGGCCTGCGGCCAGTGCGCGGCCAGCTCGCCGCTCGCGACGTGCCGCAAGCGCAGTCCCCTGCCCAGATCGATGATCCCGCCGATCGAAACGCCCACCACCGGCGCCACGGCGCCGTAGGCGCGGCGTGTCCCGAAGACCGAGTGCTCGAGTCGTTCGTAGGCCCGCTCGAACGCATGATCGTCCCAGTCGAACCCACCGCAGGCTTCGGCGGTCTCCACGAGCAGCGGGAGCAACACCGTCTGAATGAGCGCCTCGCGCGCCTCGAGCTTCAGCCCGCTGTGTGCCCGCGCAAAGATCGCAGCGGCAGGCTCACGTTCGAGCTCGTCGAGCGCGTCGACGGCATCCGAGAGCCCCGACAGCGTGTCGGAGCGGTCCTCGATGAACTGCCGCACGAGCGGCCTGTACTCGTAGAGCGTCGGGCGGCCGGAGCCCTCGTGCTCCTCGAACGCGAACGGCAGGTCGCCGCCCTCGTCGAGCTCCCGGAACATCGCTGCGTACGCGCCGAGGCAGAACGCCCGAAGCGCCTGGTGGAGGTGCGGTGCGCGGATCACCCGTCCGCTTACGCGCCCGGCCGGTGCAGTCCTCTCTTGGGGTTCGGCCCGGGCTGGCAGGTCGAGCACCAGTAGGCGGTCCGGTTGTCGTCGCCCTGCCCCCACGAGTCCACCGGCATCCGGCACCGCGGGCACGGGCGGCCGGCGGCGCGGTAGATCGACCTGCGCTCGCGGCCGGTATCGACCGCCGCCCGCATCAGGCGCGCCGCGGCGGCGAGCACCTCACGAAGCTCGCGGTCGGAGAGGTCGCCGAGCGGACGCCACGGCGAGACCCGAGCCTCCCAGAGCGCCTCGGCCTTCCAGAGGTTCCCGATGCCGGCGACGAGCCGCTGGTCGAGGAGTGCGTCTCCGACGGCCCGGCGTTGGTCCGCCCGCCGCAGCCCGGCGATCATCGCGTCGAAGTCGGGCGGCTCCGCGAGGATGTCCGGGCCGACCCGCCGGACCGCGCGCGCGTTCAGCTCGAGCACCGGGCCGCCCCACAGCACCGCCTCCCGCGTGCCGCCGCGCAGGATGAGCCAGGGACGCCCGCGCCAGCCGCGACCCCGGTCGCGAATCGTCCATCGGCCCGTCATCCGCAGATGGCTGCGGAGCACAAGGCCGCCCTCGAAGCGAAGCACCAGGTTCTTGCCGACCGCCTCGACGCTCTCGAGGCGGCGCCCGTCGAGCTGGTCGGCGACGCCGGTCGCCGCCGCACGCGGGTGCGGCGCCTCGACCTCGACCACCTCGCCGACGAGCGGCTGCAGGCGCCGGGCCGCGCGATGGAGCGAATCGCCTTCGGGCATGCTCCCGATTGTGACGAAGAGGGGTCTTCATCCCGCCGCAGCCGGGGCGCTCGCCGCGACGGCCTGGTCGGCGCTCGAGCCGATCGACAAGCGGCTCTTCGGCTGCGACTACTCCGACGTCGCGGTCCTGGGAAAGGCCGTCGCACGCGGCCGCGGCTGGCTCCCCGCCGGCCTCGGGCTCCACGCGATCAACGGCGCGCTCTTCGGCCTCACCTACGACGTCATTCGTCGCCGCTCGCCGTTCGGAGATCGCGCGACCGCCGTCGCAATGGCGCTCGCCGAGCATGTCGCGCTGTACCCGCTCTCGGGGCTCGTCGACCGCTATCACCCACGGCGAGGAGAGAACGGCATCCCGCCGCTCCTGACGAACCCGCGCGCGTTCCTGCAGGCAACCGTCAGGCACGCGCTCTTCGGCGCGGTCCTGGGCGGTCTCTCCCGCCCGCGGTCCTAGGGACGAAGAACGGCCCTTCGCGGCCCGGCAGTGAAGCCTGCCTCGACGAGGAGCTGCATCACGTCACTCTCCGCAACGGGCTCGCCGTCGAACCGCTCGACTGCGAGGCGCCTCGCGCCGCGCCGGCCCTTCACGTGCCCGACGAGGGCGGCAAGCGCGGGGCGAAGCCACTCCGGATCGGGATCGCGGAGCGGCACCAGCGTCCGGCCCCCGCGCTCGACGAAGAGCACCGCCTCGCCGCCGAGCAGCACGACGTACGCGCCGGCGACTCTCGCCGCCCGGGCCCCCGCGCGCTTCGGCCACGGAAGCGCGCCGCCGTACGGCTGCGCCGGGTCGGCGGCGGCCAGCACCAACGCCTCGGCCTCCTCACCTTCCTTGGGCCGCAGCTCGCGGATCCGCTCGACGGCGCCGCCGAGCGCGAACTGCGCGCCGCCCAGGCCCTCGACGAAGTACCCACGCCGGGAGAGCCCGAGCGTCTCGAGCGCCTTCAGCTCGCCGTAGACGGCGCTGTAGCCGCCGGCAATGCCCTCGGCCCGAACCCCGTCGCGCGTGACGATCCCCTGGCGCTCGAGCAGGAGCTCCGCCAGTGCCCGGCGGTCACGCTCGCCGGCGAACAACCTGTCCGTGAGCGACCAGCGACCCTGGGTCGCGGTGATCGCGGTGGCGCGGCGGCGGGAGAAGCGCCGCGGCCTGCGCTCCGGCTTCGGCACGCCGTACCGCCGGCC
>DATLQK010000091.1:0-14905 GCA_035535195.1 Gaiellaceae bacterium
TTGACCGTCACCTCACGCAACGCGGGCACGAGTTCCGGCGACGTGCAGTTGCTCAATCCGCTCGCCGCTTGTGGTTGCGCAGCCGCCAGCAGCGCTCCCACGAACACGG
This sequence comes from Gaiellaceae bacterium, assembly GCA_035535195.1. GTDB lineage: Bacteria > Actinomycetota > Thermoleophilia > Gaiellales > Gaiellaceae > JACDAN01. Next base: position 110 of record DATLQK010000091.1, read on the forward strand.
CGACGAGCAGGGCCGCGAGGCCACTTCGTACTGAATTCAAGCCGAACCCCTTCCGCAGACGGTCCGCTAACGCGCCCCAAGGTGTCACACCCCGCAGTCTTTTTCAACCGAGCGTGCCGCTGCCGTCGCCCGTTACCGGAGCGCGCCCGCGACCTTCGCGACGTTCTCGCGCCAGATCGGCTCCGGCACCGGCGGCAGGACGTCGTCCCAGATCGCGGCGAAGCTGCCCCACAGCTGCGGGAGTCGGGCCGGACGGGCCATGAACCACGAATGCAGGTGCTCGCCGCCGTCTCCCCAGCGGCAGACGTGGACACGACCGATGTCGCCGATCGCGCGCATCGCGCGCTCCATGCGGACGAGGAAGACGCCGAGCTCGCCGGCCAGCTCGTCGGGGAGATCGCCCGGCTCGCCGAGGTGCGCGCGTGTCTCGAGCATTGTGATCAGCGGCATCCCGGTGGGTCCGAGCGCCTTGATCCGCCAGCGTTCGTTCGTCCAGAGGTACTCGTCTTCGCCGGCTGCGCAACGGCGACAGTTGATGCCGCCTTCACCCTGTCGCGGCGGTTCCTCCGCGGGCCCCTCGAGCGGCCGCGGCCGCACGGGGCCCTGGAACGGCCAGGTTTCCCACTCCTCGACCGGCGGCACGCGGAGCGCGTCTCTCGCCCGCGTATAGAGCTCCTCAGGCGTCTCCGCCACGGCTAGGCGGCGGAATCAGCCGTTCGGCGCGCGGTCGTCGCCCGGGGCGTTCGTGACGCGGACCGGCGTCTGCCAGACGCCGTTGACTAGCGTCGCGCGGAAGAGGTCATAGTCCCGCTCGTCGTCGCGGTCGGTGGCGAAGACGATCCTGCCGTCCTGCATCCAGCTCGGCTGCGTGTCGTTGCGCACGTTGGAGATGATGATCCGCTTCATCTGGGCGCCGGTTGCGAGCATCGTCCAGATCTCGAACCGTGAGCCGCCCTTGGCGCGCCGGGCGAAGGCGATCGTGCCGCCGGAGCCCCAGGCCGCGTCGGTGTTCAGGTCCTCCGTCGTCGTCACCCGCGTCTTTCCGTTGCCGTTCGGCTGCATCTTCCAGATGTCGAGTTGGCCGCCCGGGCCGTTCGACCACATGATCTGGTTCGCCGCCGCCGGCGACCACGTCGGTGCCACGTCGAGCTTCGTGTCGGTAGTGAGCTGTTGAAGGCCCGATCCGTTGAGGTTGACGACCCAGATGTCCGGGTTCTTCTTGCGCGTCGAAACGAAGGCGATGCGATTGCCATCCGGCGACCAGGCCGGCTCGGTAGCGTCACCCGCGCCGGTGTTCAGGAGCGACACGTCGGTGCCGTCGGCGTCCATCAGGTAGATCTGCCACGTTCCGGTGCGGTTGCTCGCGAACGCGATCCGGCGCGAGTCGGGCGACCAGACCGGGTCAGCCTCGGGGAACGAGGTTGCCGTCAGCCGCGTCGGTGTGGTCGTCTGACCGGCGTCCGGCGGAAGCACGTAGATGTCACCGGAACCTGTCGCAGTGCTCGAGTAGACGATCCCGCGCGTGCGGACCGTGTACGTGAAGGACTGGGGAGGCGTCACATTTCCGGCACGGTCGGTCGCTGTCACCGTGATCGTGTGCGTCGAGTCGAGCTGACTGGATGGCACCGGGAAGCCGTTCACCTGCTCGACCCCGTCAACCTTCGCGACACACGAGGCAATACCCGAGGCCGCGTCGCTGCACCTGAAGGCGAGCGGGATCCGGCCGTTCAGGGGGACGGTCGGACCGGGCTGGTCGAGGAAGACCGACGGGCCCTGCGTGTCGACCGGCGCAAGCAGCGTGGCCTCGTAGCCGTTCGACCCGCGCACACGCACGATATGGAGGCCGTCGCCGGTGATCGTCCTCTGGCCGGAGAAGGGCGTGAGCGGGCCCCCGTCGACCGACGTCGACACGGCGACTCCATCCGCTGCCTGCACTGTCAGCACCGCTGAGGGCTTGAACCATCCGGTGGCCGTCTCCGTGCCGCCGAGCGGAGGATCGATCGAAGGAGTAACGCCCGTGCCCGAGGGCGGCACCGGCGGCGCGCCGGCGAAGAGGCGGGCCTTGTTCGTCGTGACCGCGACGTTCCCGAAGCGATCGACGGCCTGGACGAAGAACTCGACGCTCGTGCCGCTGACCGGCGCGTTTCCACCCCAGGTCGCGCCGGCGCCGTGGCCGAGGTCGAGGAAGCGCCACGCCTGCGAGGTCTCGTCGCGGAAGGCGACCAGCACACGCTTGACGTCGGCGGCGCTCTCGGGGCGGATGGGCAGATCGACGACGTCGACCGAGAACGACACGGTCCCGTCCGTCCCGGGCACGACCACCGCGCCGATGGAATCGAAGCGCGGCGCTGCCCGGTCGGTTCCGCTCGAGCGGAGCACGTCGAGGTCGACGCGGTTGAACAGCCGCTGGTTTCCGTCGCCGGCCGCGTCCTTGCTCGCATTCGAGAAGAACTGGCCGTGGACGAGCACGGCGGTGTTCCGCGGCCCGGTTCGCGTCTGCTGCGACACGAGCGTCTGGATCTTGGCCGGGAAGGCGACGTCGGCGAACGGCAGCTCGGGCTCATTGGTCGAGCTGTCGACGAGAGGCCGGGCGTAGATAGGGTCGATGTTCGGGGAGTCGGTCGACTGGAGCCCGGTGATCAGGATGCCGTGCGCGTCCGAGGCGACGTCGAATTCGACCTTCGGCTCGAGCGGCCGGAGATGCGTGACCTGCAAGCCGCTCGGGCCGGTCCAGTAGCTGCCCTTCGGCTCGGCTGTGGTGCGGTCGGTGCGGGTCAGGGTCGGCTGTGAGCGGTAGTGGTCGACCATGAGGCCCGTAATCGGATCGGGATCCGTGGTGAGCTGCGTCACGCCCGCCGGCAGCGTCGGCGTGGTCGGGGGCGCGGCGGTTCCGAGCGACCACATTGGCAGCCCGTACAGCGCGAGCTCCGACATCGCCTTTTCGTCGTAGACGCCGACCAGCCCGAGGTTGGCGAGGTACCCCTGCTTGGCACTGGCCAGGGCCTCGCCGATCGGAAGGCCTTGGCGAAGGCCCTGAGCGAGCCGGACGTTGAGCGCCTCCGAGTAGGCGACCGCGATCGTGTCGCCGTAGCCGTAGCCGAGGTTGCCGGCGTATGCCGCCGCGCCCTTGTCGGAGAACGTTTGTGCCCAGTCGGTCGCGGCGGCCCCGGCGACGGACGCGTCGCTCGCCGACAGCCCCGCATGGCAGCCCATGCTGAAGATCACGGCCCGCTGCAGGGAAGCGGGCAGGTTGGTGGCCGTGAAGAGTGCGGAGCCCGCTGCCGGCTGCAACCGCTGGTGGTCGGCGTGGCCGTTCATGCCGATGAGACCGGTGGTCGTGCTGAGCGCGCCGGCGAGGGTGCCGCTGGTCCAGAGGTTGCCGATCAACGCTGGGTTCGTCGCCGGCTGCTGCGCGCCCACGATGCCGGCGAAGGCGGCGGCGACGCCGTTCGCGCCGTCCTGCAGAAAGTCGTAGCCGCTCGTCCGGGCGCTCGTCGGGTCGAGCCTGCCGTTGAAGTCGAGGAAGCGGGTCAGCGCACCCGTGATCTGCGCACTCGACTCCACGAGGCGGCCGACGGCGAGCTGGGGCACGAAGAGCTGGCGCTGTAGGTACGGAATCGGATCCGTCGTCGCATACGGATCGTCCGAGAGCACCCGGTGTTCGAAGAGCGACCCGTAGAGGTCGTCGCTGCGCTGGAAGGTCGAGGCGTACCCGGCTTCGTTCGCGACCGTGGTCAGATCGTCCAGCCGTGCGAACGGCAGCGCGGTGTCGTTTCCAACCAGGACGATGTTCCGCACCGAGGGCCGGGCCGTGCGAATCGTGCGGACGGCGTCGGTGATCGCCCGGACGACCGCATTCGCGAGAGCGGTGCTACACGGCTGCGCGTTCCAGGCCGCGTAGGCGCCGGCGACGGCCGTGTCGTCCTCGAGTCGGACGAGGGCCCCGGGGTGACCCGTCGCGCGCAGCCTGGTCAGGTTCGTGGTCGCGGTCGAGAACCAGTCGAGGGCGCCCGCGCCGCTGCCCTTGCCGAGCTGCGGGCCGTTCGCCAGGAAGAGCGTGTCCGCGTCGGCCGGGATCGAGGCGAGGTTGATGCCCGGCCGCGGCGGGGCGAAGGCCGGCGCCAGGTCGGGATACCGCGGCTGGCAGGTCGGCGCCAGGCGAGGCGCCTCGCTTTCCACCCGCAGCATGTACGGCTGGACGCTCGAGGCGTGGTTGTAGCCAGTGACCTGAATGATGTAGTCGCCCGGAGTCCCGTCGGAAATCGCCACGACCGCCTCGTCCTCCGTGGTCCGGAACGCGGAAACGCCCAGGACGGGCCGCCCGGAGAGGAGCGCGAGGTCGTCCAGCGTCTCGGCCGGGAGGGCATCGTTGAGGTGGGTGACGGGAACGCCACTGTCCCCGAGCACCGGGGTCTCGAGCGGCGGCGCTCCGCCCGGCGCGACCAGCGGGGTGGTGCCCTGCCGTCCGTAGACGACGAGGTCGTAGTCCTTGGGCAGGTGGCTCAGCCGGATCGTGGTCCGCGTGCCCGCGGTCGCCGGGACATTGACGCGGAAGAAGTCGGTGTCCGCAGCGCTCGTCAGGTACGAGACGTAGAGCTTCCCGGGCCCGAGTAGCGGAGCGGTCGCCGGGTCGTTGTTCGGCTCGAGCGTCTCCTGCACGTCCACCGCCTTGGCCGGGGCCGTCGCGGGCGTGCCGTCCGCCGCGGCTACGGCAAGCGACGCGGTCGCCGGTCCGAGCGTGATCCCGGGCTTGACCTCCTGGAGGCTGAAGCTGAGCTCGCCGTCGACCGGGAAGGGTGTCCGGAGGGTCCTGCGCGTTCCCCCGTCCGGCGTTGAGACGACGTTCACGACCTCGAGTGCCTCGGTAGCTCCCCCCACCACGATCGATCCCGTGTCGGTCGTCGTCCAGCCGTGAGGCAGGTCGACGGTGAAGGTCAGCCGGGACGCGCCGTGCACCGCGACGTTGGCGCTGAGCACGAGTTCGCCACCTCCCGTCGTGACCCGCGCAAGCGCCGGCTGGTTCAGGTCGATCCGCTCCCACTGAGCGCCGGCCCGAAGGGCGACGAGCACCAGATCGTTCAGTGTGAAGTCGTTCGGGTTCGGGAGGCTCGCGACGAGGTCCGCGAGCGTTACGCCGCTCGCCGCTGTAAAGATCGCCGCCACCTGCGCGACGGTGAAGTCCGAAGGCGGCTGGAGGACAGCCAGGAGCTGCGCAACGGTGATGGCGTTCGGAGGCAGCAAGCTCGCGTTCGCCAGCGCCTCGACCAGGTCGGCGATGGTCGCGTCCGGGCGAAGCTCGTTGAAGTGCTGGCTGATCGTGCCCCCGCTCGGACAGGTGACGAAGATCGCGGTGCAGTTGTCGAGGGTGGCGACCTGCGTATCGCCGAGCGGCGTGTCGCCAAGCGGGTGGCGGGTGAGATCCGTGTCGCCGAGCGGCGTGTCTCCTAGAGGTGTGTCGCCGAGCGGTGCGCGGCTGACGTCTGTGTCGCCTAGGGGCGTGTCGCCGAGCGGGGTGTCGCTGAGGGGCGTGTCGCCGAGCGGGGTGTCGCCGAGCGGGGTGTCGCCCAGGGGCGTGTCGCCGAGGGGCGTGTCGCCCAGCGGCGTGTCGCCGAGCGGCGTATCACCGAGGGGCGTGTCGCCGAGCGGGGTGTCGCCGAGGGGCGTGTCGCCCAGCGGCGCGCCGCGCAGGCCGAGCGCGAGGATCCCAGTCGTGTTGCAGGTCGTCGCCGTCACCGTGCACCAGTTCCGGAGATCCGGGTCGAGTGCGCCGTTCGTGAATGCCCCGGAGAGCTCGGAGAGCGTGACCCCATTGCCGAGCGCGTACGCGATCGAGACGACGTCGCCGAGCGCGCTCTGCGAGAAGTCGAGATCGCCGAGCGTGATGTCGTCCGTTCCCTGACCGTCCAGGACGGCAGGTCGCGGCGACAGCGCAAAGACGTCGCCGAGGCTCACGTTCTGGAATGCGCGGGCGCCGAGCGGCGTTGGCGCGATCACGGCCGGCCAGCCACCTTCGCGCAGGAGCGGCAGCGACGTGAGCGGGACGGTGCGGAGCTCGGCGAGGAGGCCGGCGAGGCCGAGTGACGTGTCCCCGAGGGGGGTGTCGCCGAGCGGAGTGTCTCCGAGCGGGGTATCGCCGAGCGGGGTATCGCCGAGCGGGGTGTCCCCGAGCGGGGTGGAACCGGTCGTGCTCGTCTGGGAGAGCAGAACTGACGGAGGCACGTCCGCCTGCGCAATCTCGGCGAGCCCAGCCTTCGGGTCGACCGGCGTCGCGGTGAACGAGTTCACGTCGACGGAGGACGTGTACGTGACGACGAGCTTCGGCCGGAGGTTGGCCGCGGCTTCGCGCGAGTAGTACCTGACGAAGTACGCCTGCTGCGTCTGACCGTTCTGGCAGGGAACGGTCGTCGGTGTTCCGCAGGCCTGGCTCCAGACCTCGATGGAAAGGTTGCCGCCGGCCGCGCCGCCGACGGCGTTCACGAAGTTGTCCGGCCGGTTCGAGGGAGAGATGAACGAGCGGGCCGGCGGGCCGCCGCTGTTCGTCGAGCAGTTGTTGTTGAAGGCGTTCCCGATCCCGAGGACGTCCGTGGAGGAGGAGAGCGGTGTGCCGTTGATTGTCGGCTCGCCGAAGGGCGGCCCCACGGGGCCGGGGACGATGCCGTCGGCCGGCCGGGAGTTCCACGTGACGGACTCGCCCCAGGTGTTCGAGTTCAGGCGGATTGCGTAATGCGAGGGGTCACCGTCGAACGCGAACCCGCCGGCGACGCTCAGGTCGAGCCGCGCGCCCGTTACGTGCACGCCCGCCGGTAGGGCGGAAAGGTTGAAGCGCAGCAGCCCGTACGCCGGGCCCGGGCCGTCGCCGCAGTAGGTGCTCGCGCCGGCGTGGACGTCAAACGTTGTCGCCGCGCCGTGGGCCGTGTCGGGGTCGCCGGCGCGCACGAAGGTGTCCGCGACCGGCTCCAGCGTGATGACCTGCTCAGCAGGGCGGCTGCCCCAGTCCGGGAAGGAGTTCCGCTGCCCACCGGCCGCGTCAGTCAGCCGAAGCTTCGCCGTTCCGTCGCCGCGCGCCGTCCAGAGGTTGAACGTCTGCCCGCCCGCGTCGCGGGTAAAGACGATGTGGCTTCCGTCGGGCGACCAGGAGGGATCGGCGTCGTAGATCGAGGCGCTCGTGACGTTGACCGTGTTGCCGCCCCCGGTGTCCATCGTCCAGACGGACGTGAACGTGCCCCGGTCGCTGACGAAGGCGATCCGCGCCCCGTCCGGCGAGTAGTCCGGGTCGGTGTCGAGGCCGGGGCTGCTCGCGGTGAGGTTGATCTGGCCGGTCCCGTTGGCGAGCATCGTGAAGACGTCCCGATTCCCAGTGCGGTCGGAATCGAATGCGATCCTCGAGCCGTTGGGGCTCCAGGCGGCGCTGACATCGTTCCCGGCCACGTTCGTGAGATTCGTTTGGCCGGTGCCGTCGGCGTTCATCACCCAGATGTCGTAGTTGCCGCTGCGGTTGCTCTCGAAGGCGATCTTCGTCCCGTCGGGCGACCAGGCGGGCGCACCGTTCGAGCCGAGGGAGGTGAGCGCCTGCTTGTTCGTGCCCTCGTTCGACATGACCCAGATCTGGCTCCCGCTCTGCCAGGCCACGAGCGTGCCGTCCGGCGAGAGCGTCGGCCGGGTGTCGACGGCCGCGGAGTTGGTCAGTCGCGTCACGTTCGTCCCGTCGGCGTTCATCCGGTAGATCTCGGAGTTGCCGTCGCGCGTGGACTCGAACACGATCCGGCTCGGCGCCGGGTTGTCGACGGTGACCCCGTTTCCGACCTGCCTCGTGTTCCCGGCGGCGTCGTGGGCGATGGCGTACACCGTGGCGTCCAGCACCGCGGTGTTCGGGACCTGGGTGCTGTCGAAGGTCGCCGTGTAGGGCGGATCAGTGTCGGTGCCCAGTGGGTGGGTCGTGTTCTCGCTGCCGTCGAAGTACTCGAAGTCGACAGCCGTCACGCCGACGTTGTCGGAGGCGTTGGCGGCGACCGAGACGGTGCCTCGCAGCACCGATCCGGCCGAGGGAACGGTTACGCTGACGGTGGGCTCGACGACGTCGCCGGCGACGAGGAAGAGGTCGGCCCAGTTGTTGCTTGGGTCGAGCAAGTCGGGGCCGGGCGCGTTGACGAAGGAGCCGGGGCCGCGTGTGTACTGGAAGTCCACGCCGAGCGTCGCCGGCACCGATACGCAGAGGTCGTGCTCCAGGTCCGACGAGCAAAGCGGGTGTCGGATCTCGAAAGTCACCTGGCCTTCTGAGGCCGTGCCCTGGGAGATGGTCTCCGTGGTCCCGCCGTCGGACTCATCGTTGTAGTGGCTCGCGCCGCCCGACCCACCGGGGTTGAAGAAGTAGTCCTGCGCGCCGAGGGTGGACGAGAGCCAGGCGTCGTCGCCCAGCTCCTTAACGCCGTCGTGGTCGTTGTCGAAGAACACGTCGAACTGCGGCGTGAAAGTGGCGGACGGGTCCTGGATCACGACGCCGACGTAGAGATCGGTCGCGGTGTGCACGAAACGAACGGTGCCGTTGCCGAGCGAGGGGAAGACCACGTTGTACGGCTTGGCGTCGGCCCACTCCGACGCGCTGATCACACCGTCGACCGTCGGGGCCGGCCCCGAGGCCGATCCGGCGCGGAACGTCCCGCCGCCGTGTGCCTGCGCAACCGCCGGCGCAGCGCAGGCCGCAATGACACCGACTGTGCATGCAACCATGCATCGTGACGTCTTTCCGGACTGGGCGAGCCGACGGCTGAGCCGCATGGACCCTTTCCGCAGTCTGGAAAGGCGTTCAGTAACGAAACGCCCCATACCCCAGCGCCCGACACTAGACCCCGCCAGAGACGATTACAAGAGCTTCACCGAAATTCCGGTGGCGGAAAGGTTGCCCGAACCGGTGCAATGCTTTAGGCGTGTCCGAGTCGATCACCGCACTCCGCAGCGGGCTCAGCCCGTACCTGCCTCGGCTCGTACGCGGCTGGAGCCTCGAGCCCGACGCGCCGAGAGCGCGGACGCTGGACGGCTCGCTCGTCTCCGTCGACATCTCGGGCTTCACCGCGCTCTCCGAACAGCTGGCGCAGAAGGGGCGGGAAGGGGCCGAGGAGCTCGTCCGAACGATCTCGGACGTGTTCGCGAGGCTGATCGGCGCCGCCGAGCGGCACGGCGGCGATGTCCTGAAGTTCCGCGGCGACGCGCTCCTGCTGCTGTTCGTGGGCGAGTCGCACCCGGCGCGGGCCTGCGGCGCCGCCTCCGACATGCAGTGGATGATCGGTGAGATCGGGGCGGCCCCCGGCTCGACGGGCGGCGTCGAGCTCCGGATGTCGGCGGGCGTCCACAGCGGGCCCGTCCACACTTTCCTGACCGAGTGCCCGTTCCGTGAGCTCCTGATCGGTGGGCCCGCCGCCACACGGGTCTTCGAGCTCGAGGATCTGGCGGAGGCCACGGAGATCGTCGTCAGCGCGGAAACCGCTGCGGCCGTCGATCCGGCCTGGCTCGTCGAGGACCGTGACGGCGCCCACCTGCTCCGGCGGCTCGAGCCCTCCTCCAGCCTCGTCCCGCCGCCGCCGGACGTTCCGGGCGAGCGGCTCGAGGAGTACGTCCCGCCCTCGCTCCGCGACCACCTCGCGATCGCAAGCGGGGAGGCGGAGCACCGCTACGTCTCGGTCGCGTTCCTCAAGCTCACGGGCGTGGACGACCTGCTCGGCGACCGTGGGCCCGAAGGCGTCCTCGAGCGGCTCGACGAGCTCGCCGCCGCCGTCGACGGCGCCTGCGAGACGTACGGAGTGACCTGGCTCGAGTCCGACATCGACGTCGGCGCCGTGAAGCTCTACCTGACCGCGGGCGCGCCGTCGAGCACTGGCGACGACGCGGAGGGGATGCTCCGCGCGGTGCGGGAGATCATCGACGGCTGCCCGGGCGCGCCGCTCCGGGCAGGCGTCCACCGCGGCCACGTCTTCACCGGGGACATCGGCTCTGAGAGCAGGCGGACGTACGCGGTCATGGGCGACACCGTCAACCTGGCCGCCCGTCTGACGTCGCGCGCGGGGGACGGCGAGATCCTCGCGACGGCGGATGTGCTCGACGCCGCGCGAACGCTCTACGCGAGTGACCGCGAGCCGCTGCTCGTCAAGGGCAAGGAGCGCGCTATCACGGCCCACCACGTCGGCCGGCCGACGGGCACGCGCGAGCCGGCGCCCGGCGACGAGATGCCGCTCGTGGGGCGCGACCGGGAGGTGGCTGCGCTCGCCGAGGCGCTGAATACGGCGCGCATGCGGCAGTTCTCCCTGCTCGAGCTCTCTGGCGAGCCGGGCATGGGCAAGTCCCGCCTCGTCGCGGTCGCCCGCACCCACGCGCTCGGGTTCGCCCAGGTGAACCTCCTCGGCGAGCAGTACGCCCGCACCGTGCCCTACGGGGCCTGGCGGAGCCCGTTGCGCCAGCTGGTCGGGATTACCCCGGAGAGCTCCCGCGAGGAGGCCGGGGCGCAGCTCGGCGCCTTCGTCGGCACGACGATGCCGGACCTCGCCCCCTGGCTGCCACTGCTCGCGATCCCGTTCGACGCCGAGGCTGCGGCGACGCCGGACGTGGAGATGCTCGACGCGGAGCAGAGCCGTCACCGGCTGCAGGCGACGGTCACGACGTTCCTCGAGCGGATGTTGATGATGCCCACGCTGATCGTCGTCGAGGATGCGCACTGGCTCGACGACGCCTCCCGCCTGCTTCTCCGGTACGTCGCCGCCTCCCAGACTCCGCGCCCCTGGTTCCTGCTCGTGACGACTCGGCCGGTCGGCGATTCGCTCGTCGAGCCCGGTGGGCAGGGAGAGCGTTTCGAGCTCGCCGCGCTCGACGTCGACAGCGCGGCGCAGCTCGCGCTGGCCGTCGCGGCCGAGCACGCGCTCACGGAGCAGGAGGTGGAGGACATCGCCTTCCGAGCGGCCGGCAACCCGCTGTTCCTCCGGGAGCTCGTGTCCGCCGCACGCGCCGGCGAGGCCGGTGATCTCCCCGAGTCCGTGGAGATGCTGCTCACGACCCGGATCGACACGCTGGCTCCGGCCGACCGGATGCTGCTGCGGTACGCGGCCGTCGTGGGGCCGACGTTCGGGCTCGACCTCGTCGGGGAGATCCTCGGCGACGACGTCCCCGGCGCGGAAGAGCCGGAGCGTTGGGAAGGGCTCTCGGAGTTCGTCCAGGCGGTGAGCGACGGCGGCTTCGCCTTCCGCCACGACCTGCTCCGGGAGACGGCCTATGCGGGCCTGTCGTACCGCCGCCGCCGGCAGATGCACGGCAGGGTGGGGCTCGCGCTGGAGCGGCGTGCCGCTGGCCGCGCCGACGAGGAGGCGTCGATCCTGTCCCTCCACTTCCTCGAAGCGGGAGACGGCGAGCGGGCCTGGGGCTATTCCGTCGCCGCCGCCGAGCGGGCGGCGGCCGGGTTCGCGAACGTCGTCGCCGCGGAGCTGTACGAGCGGGCACTGGCCGCGGCGGAGCTCCGTTCGGTCGACGTTGCCGAGCGCGCCCGGGTCCTGGAGTCACTCGGGGACGTGCGTGAGCGCTTCGCGGCGTACGAACCGGCGCGGGAGGCATACGCGCAGGCGCGCGACCTCGCCGACGCGGGGCTCGACCGCGCACGTTTGATCGCGCGGGTCGCGCACTGCCTCGACCGCGAGGGCCGCTACGTCGAGGCCGTCGACGCCTTTGCCGAGGCACGGCAGCTCCTCGACGGCGAGGAGGAGGACGCCGTCAAGCTCGAGCTGCTCGCGACGATCGAGATTGGGCTCGCGAGCGTCGCCTACCGCCGGGCCGTCTACCCCGATGCGATCGCGCACGCGACTGCGGCCGCCGAGCTCTCCGAGCGGGCAGGGCTCTCGGACCTGCTCTCGCACGCGCTCCTCGTGGCCGGGCTGGCGCAGACGGATCTGGGACAGTCCGACGCCGTCCCGCTCTTCGACCGCTCGATCGCGATCAGCGAGGAGCACGGCCTGCACCGCATCCGCGGCTCCGCGCTCAACAACCTGGGCATCCACTACTACACCGAGGGGCGCTGGGACGAGGCGGTCGAGTCCTACCGCGCAAGCCGTGAGGCGAAGCTTCACGCTGGCGATCCCCTCGGCGCTGCAGTGCAGGAGAACAACGTCGCAGAGGTGCTCTCCGATCAGGGCCGCCTCGACGAGGCGGAGGCGCTCTTCCTGAACATGGTGCGGGTCAGCCGCGCCGCCCGGTTCCCGATCGGCGCGGCGCTCGGCACGAGCAACCTGGGCCGGTTGGCCGCGCGTGACGGCCGCTTCGCGGATGCCCACCGGCTGCTGGACGAGGCGGCAGGCACGTTCGCCGCGATCGATGCAGGCCGCTACGTCAACGAGACGAACGCGCGCCGCGCCGAGTGCCTCGTCCTCGAAGGCCGCTACGCCGAGGCGCTCGAGGTCGCGCTCGCGCTCGTCGCGGCGGCCCGCGAGACGCCGTTCGGCGGCCTGGAAGCGCTCGTCGAGCGCACGATCGGGCTGGCGCTCCACCAGGCCAGGAAGCCCGATGAGGGCAATCCGCACCTGCGGGAGAGCCTCCGGATCGCCCGGGATCTCCGCGCGGTCTACGAGGAGGCGCTGACGCTGCGCGCCCTCGCCGACACGAAGGCCCCGGACGCGGAGGCGCTCCGCGCCGAGAGCGACGCGATCCTCGAGCGCCTCGGCGTCGTCTCCGTGCCGAAGATCCCGCTGCCCTAAGGAGGGTTTGGCGCAATACAGCCTGTGCCGCAGGGCCGCGCTGCTCGCCCCGCGGACGGCGTCCTCAGTCGCGCCCGTATCTCATTCGATACGGGCGCTCCCTGCGTCCTTGCCTCGGAACGACCATCGCACCCCCGCGACGAGCGGTATCACGCCAAACCCTCCTAGACCGCGCCCACGGCGCACCACGCTCGGGCCGAAAGCGTGAACGGACCGGCGGGTTCTCCGAGGCGCCGTGCGTACTCCCCGCGGAGCGCCGTCTGCTCCTCCGGCCGGAGCGACGCCGCATGGGCACCGGCGGGGCCGATGCCAGCGAGGAACGGCTCCCAGAGGTCGTCGAAGTCCTCGTACGAGGCTTCGGCGACGAGCTCCGAGACCTGGACGTCACGGAGCCCGGCGCCGCGCCAGAGCTCGCCGAGCGACTCCGAGTCGGAGAAGCGCATCGTGGCGCCTTCGTCGCTCGCGCTCGAGTCGAGCGACCGCGCGGCGTCCCAGAACGCCCGCAGCATCGTCATCCCGCCGGCGTAGTCCCAGGTGCAGCCGGCCACGATGCCGTCCGGCCGCGTCACGCGCCGCATCTCGCTGAGCCCGCGCGGCGCGTCGTCGAGGAAGTTGACGACGAGCTGGGAGAGCGTCGCGTCGAAGGCGTCGTCCTCGAAGGGCAGCTCCTCCGCGGCGGCGACCCGGACATCCGCGCCCGGGAGGCGGTCGCGGCATGCCTGCGCGAACGGCTCGGACGGGTCGACGGCCGAGACCCGATCCGCGCCGACGAGTGCGGCGAGCGCGGTGGTGAGCGGACCGGGGCCGCAGCCGACGTCGAGCACCCTCTGACCCTGCCGGATGCCCGCGGCCGTAATCAATTCGCGCGAAAGGTTCGGCCCGTATCTGCCGACAAAGCGGTCATAGGCATCGGCCGAGCCACGGAACAAGCGGGAGGTACCCATCGGGTGGATTGTCCCACCGGTGGGGGCGCTACAGTTCCGGCGGCTGCGGACGTTTGGCCGCAAGACGACCAGGAGGTTCCGAGGACATGGACAAACGACTGAGGCGCGGCGGAACACTGGCCACCGTCTCCGCTGCGGCGGCGGCTCTGGCCGTCACCGGTATGGCAGCCGTCGGCTCGAGTGCCGGTCCAGCCGCGTCGCTCCAGTACGAAAAGAAGGTCACGATCTGTCACCGGACGCACTCGAAGAAGCATCCGTTCGTGACGATCCGCGTCTCCCGCCGGGCGGTTCCCGCCCACCTCCGCCACGGCGACGCACTCGGCCCGTGTGGCTCCGCCACCTTCACTCTCTGCCACAAGACGAAGCACGGCGAGAAGACGACGATGAAGGTGAAGGGTGCCCGCAAGGCAGCGCGCCATCTGAAGCACGGCGACAAGTCGGGCAAGTGCAAGTCGGGCAAGCACAAGGGCAAGGAAAAGCAGAAGGGCCACGAGAAGCAAAAGGGCCACGAGAAGCAGAAAGACAAGGGCAAGAAGAAGGGTTAGGCCGGGTTGAGAGCCCCGCTTCGGCGGGGCTCTCGCGTAGTGGACGGCGTCTGTAGCCTGGGCTGAATGGCGCCGTTGGACCTTTTCAGCGCTGCGACTCGAACCTGGTTCGAGCAGACCTTCGACAGCCCGACGCCGGCGCAGGAGCTAGGCTGGCCGAAGATCGCCTCCGGCGCCCACACCCTGATCCAGGCGCCCACTGGGTCGGGGAAGACCCTCGCCGCCTTCCTCTACGGCCTCGACCGGCTGATCCAGGAGCAGGGGGAGGGAACGCGCCTCGTCTACGTCTCGCCGCTGAAGGCGCTGAACTACGACATCGAGCGCAACCTGCGCGGCCCGCTCGCCGGGCTCCGGTCCGATCTGAAGGTGGCGGTGAGGACGGGCGACACGCCGCAGAAGGAGCGCGCGGCGATGCTCCGGAACCCGCCCGACCTCCTGATCACGACCCCGGAGTCGCTCTTCCTGATGCTGACCTCCCGGGCGCGCGAGACGCTGACCGGGGTGCACACGCTGATCCTGGACGAGGTGCACGCCGTCGCCGGGACGAAGCGCGGCGCGCATCTGGCGCTGACGGTGGAGCGGCTG
>DATLQK010000092.1:0-5302 GCA_035535195.1 Gaiellaceae bacterium
GGTGGCCCTGTTCGTGGTCGGGCTGATCATCGGGCTGGTCTGGGCGGATACGAGTGACGTCGCCGGATTCATCGCAGTCGTGACGAACATCGTCGGGGCGGCGGGAATCGTGCTGCTCCTGATCATGCTGGCCGTCGCGACGCGGCGCGAACGGCACGCGGCCTAGTCGGTCCGGCTCGCCTCGAGCAGCTCGCGCGCCGCCTCGAGCTGATCCTCGGCGACGAGGATCTCGCGCCACCCGCCGAAGCCGGCCGTGCCGATGTTCGCGACCTCGGCCGCGCGTTCGCCGCAGCGGATCCGGTTCGCGCGCAGCAGCGAGATCACGACGTCGGCCTCGCCTTGCGTCGGAACGACGGTCAGGTGCGCACCGGTTTCCATCCGGGGAGTCTCGCCGATCACACGAACGCCGCGTAGAGCAGCAGCACGAGCGGCGGCACCAGCAGCAGGCCGATCGAGAAACCGGTCAGCACCGCGACCACCAGGACGAGGGCGAACGATGCACCCAGCAGGCCGACGCGGCGCGACGAGAAGGGTGCTGCGCCGGCGAGCGCGGCCGCGGCGAGCAGCGCCGGGACGATCACCGCCGCGTCCGAGCCCTCACCGTGCTCGACCGCGACGAGGTAGACGGCGCCGATGGCGAGGAGCAGCGCAGCCGCGCCGAAGGAAGCGATGCGGGACGCCATCCGACGACGATCCTAGAGTCGCGGCGTGGAGACGATCTCGCTCGCCCGTGGCGTTCCGGCGCCGGAGTGCATACCCGTCGAGGAGCTCGCCGACTGCGCCCGGGCCGCGATCGAGGCCGACGGCGCCACCGTCCTCTCCTACGGCAGCTCGGCCGGCTACGGCCCCCTCCGGAGCTGGATCGCCGAGCGGCACGGCGTCGCGACCGAGCGGGTCGTGGGCACGAACGGGTCGCTTCAGGGCTTCGTCTTCCTCGCCGAGCTCCTCGCGGGGAACGGTGAGCGCGTGCTGGTCGAGGCGCCGACCTACGACCGGCCGCTGAAGATCCTCCAGGGGCTCGGCGCCGACGTCGTCGCCGTGCCGCAGCGGGAGGACGGGATCGACCTCGACGCGCTCGAGTCGGAGCTCCTGGCCGGAGTGAAGCCTGCATTCCTCTACGTGATCCCGACCTTCCAGAACCCGAGCGGGCGCTCGCTCGGCGTCGAGGGGCGGAAGCGACTCGTCGAGCTCGCCGTGGAGCACGATCTGCTCGTGCTGGAGGACGATCCCTACGGGCTCGTGCGGTACGAGGGCGTCGCGCCGCCGACGCTCCATGAGCTCGGGGGCGGTGAGCGCGTGATCCACTCCTCGTCGTTCTCGAAGATCGTGGCGCCCGGCGTGCGCGTTGGCTATCTCGTGCTGCCGGAGGCGCTCGCGGCGCGGGTCGAGGCTCACGCCACCTCGACCTACATCACGCCGGCGCTGCTCTCGCAGGCGACGGTCTTCGAGTTCCTTCGCCGTGGCCGGCTCGACTCGAACCTCGAGCTCGTCCGGTCGCTCTTGAAGGCGCGCCGCGACGCGATGCTCGAGGCGCTGGACGAGCACTTCGGCGGCACCGGCGCCCGCTGGAACCGGCCGGCGGGCGGTTACTTCCTCTGGCTCGACCTGCCGGACGGGGTGGACGCAGTCGAGCTCCTGGCCGCGGCGGAGGCCGCGGGGGTCACGTTCGTCCCGGGCCCGGACTTCTTCCCGCGGGGCGGCGGCGGCCGGTCAGCCGCGCGCCTTGCCTTCAGCTTTGCCTCCCCGGCCCAGATCGCGGACGCCGTCGGCCGGCTGGCCTCCGCGTTGGGCGCGGCGACGACGGTAGACCTGCGACAGCAGCACGCCGCCTAGCAGGCCAAGGGCGAAGACGAAGACGATCTCCCAGATCAGGGAGATGTTCGCGCTGAAGAGGATGAAGTGGATCGTGATCTGCTCGTCGTTGCGCACGATGAACGCGATCACGTAGAGCACGAGGAGCAGCAGCCCGATCAGGACGGACCAGAGCCGGGGCTGCCACCGCTCTGTATCTACACGCCGACGAGGCATGTGCGCCGGATCTTAGGGCCAGAGGCGTCGGCGGAGCCGACGCCTCCTACGTGGCTGCGGCGGCGGTGGTTTCCGGACGGGGTACGAGCCGAGGCTGCTGCGGCGGCCGCAGGCTACGAGGCTTCGCTGGCCTGAACGTTGGACAGGGGGAGTCCATGGGGAGGGCACAAAGCCCCGCCCTGCGGAAATAGCAATCGCTGCAGCTTGCCTCGGCTCGTTTGCTCATTGTCCGGTGTAACCTCCAAAGGTGCCGCTCTTCTGGGGCGGCATCTTGCGGCCTTCGCGCGGCAGAAGCAAGAGGGGAGAAACACGAAAACGCCGCAAATTCCGGCCAAAAGAAACTGCCGAAAATTGGCGGTTCCTTACGCGTTCGGCGCCGCTGTTGCCAGCTCGCGCAACGCCTGTTGAAAGCTGTCCACAGGTATGACGCGCAGCCCGTCGGCGTAGCGCCGCGCCTCGGCAGCGTTTTCCCCAGGCACGAGGAAGAGATCCATTCCGGAACGCCTCGCACCGATGGTTTTCTGCTTCACGCCGCCCACGGGCCGGATCGAGCCGTCGAGTTCGATCTCGCCCGTCGCGGCGACGCGGTTTCCGTGGTCGACGTCACGACCGAGCTCGTCGACGAGATCGAGCGCGAACGCGAGGCCGGCGGAAGGCCCTCCGACGTTGCCGAGGTTGATCCTGACGTCGACCGGCAGCTTGACGACTTCGGCGTCGTCCGAGATCACCACACCGAGGAACGCCTGCTTCGGGTTCTTGGGGTTCGCGACCGTCTTCAGGGTGACGTCCCTCGTCTTGCCGTTGCGCCGGATCTTCAGCCGGACCTCGTCGCCCGGCTTCTTGGGCTCCATCAGCCGGCGCAGGTCGCCGACGCTCCGGACCGGCGCTCCGTCGACGGCGACCACCACGTCGCCCGACTGGAGCTTCCCGGTCGCCGGGAAGTCGGCCGCCACGGCCTCGATCAGGACACCCCGCTTCCGGACTTGCACCTTGTATCCGAGCTGTCGAAGCGCTACCGCGGCCGCGAACTTCTGGCTCTGCGCCATGTCCCGAAGATCCGCCTGCCTGCGGATCCTGTCGCTCTCGCCTGCCGGGTTGATCTCGTGGGCCGGCACGAGTGTCGCGCCCTCGTGGATCCGCGGGAACGCCTTCTCGAGCAGGCTCGCCTTGCGAACGTCGACGGCGACGTAGTAGATCCCGCCGCCGTTCGGATCCGGTTTCTCGCCCTGGACGTGCACCAGCGGTTCCAGGGGCCTGGCGTTCTCTGGGAGGAGGATGTAGTCGCCCGACGGCGCCAGGTAGAGCACCGCCGCCACGAGCAGCAGCACGGCGCCGAGGCCGAGGAGGGCGTTCGCCCAGCCGAGCCGCCTCACGGGATGCTGCGCGCGAGGCCGCCGTCGACCGGAATCGTTGCGCCGGTCACGTAGGACGCCTCGTCGGAGGCGAGGAACGCGACCACGCTTGCGATCTCCTCCGGCCGCCCGAAGCGCCGGAGCGGGATCGGCTTCAGGTCCTCCTCGCTCGGCCCGTTCGGGTAGACCTCGGCGAGCCGCTCGGTGTCGATCCGTCCCGGCGCGATCGAGTTGATCGTGATCCCGTCGGGCCCGACTTCCCGCGACAGGGTCTTCGCCCAGCCGATCACTCCGGGGCGGATGGCGTTCGAGAGCGCCAGGTTGTCGGCCGGCTCGCGGACGGTGCTCGACTCGATGTTGATCACGCGGCCTGCGGGGCTCCGCCGGAGGTGCGGCAGGCAGAGGTTCGTCAGCCGCACCGCCGAGAGGAGCAGGAGCGCGACTGCCCCCTCCAGCGACTCGTCGTCGACCGCGAGGGCCGGGCCGCGTGGCGGCCCGCCGCTGTTGTTCACCAGGATGTCGATGCCGCCGAACGCGGCGAGCGTGCTCTCGACGACCCGCTCGCAGTCCGGCGGGTTCGTGACGTCGCCCTGGATCGCCAGCGCGCCAAGCCGCTCCGCCTCGGCCTCCAGGATCTGACGCCGCCGCGCGAACATCGTCACGTTCGCGCCCTCGGCCGCGAACGCCTTCGCAATCGCGAGCCCCATCCCGGCCGAGGCGCCGCAGACGATCGCCGTGCGGCCGTTCAGTCGAGTAGCCACAGGAGGACGATGGCGAGGATCGGAAGGGCGGCGGCGCTTGCCCCGAGCACGAACGGCGAGATCTCGAACGGCCAGCCCTGGTCAGATTTGCGGATCCAGAACTGTCGTCCGCCCTTGCTCCCCCAGCAGTCGGCGCAGACCCCCTGGACCGTGGGGCTCAGGCGGCCGCAGTGCGGGCAGAGCGAGCGGCGGGCGAGTCTCAGCTCCAGGGCGCTCCGCGTGAGGCGCGCCGGGCCGAGGCGGCGACGCCTAGGACGTGAGTACGCCCACGACGTCACGGACGGCCTCCGCCGACTCGAGCAAGAGCCTCTGCTCGTCCTCCGAGAGGTCGAGCTCGTAGATCTCCTCGACTCCGTCGGCGCCGAGCTTCACCGGGACGCCCATGTAGAGGTCCTCGATCCCGTACTCGCCCTCGAGGTAGGCGGTGCACGGAAGGATCCGCTTCTCGTCGAGCATGATCGAGTCGACCATCTGGGCCGCCGCCGCGCCCGGCGCATACCAGGCGGAGGTGCCGAGCAGCTTGACGAGCTCGCCGCCGCCGCTCGCCGTTCGGGCGACGAGCTCGGCGATGCGGTCGTCCGAGCTGAGCTTCCGCAGCGGGACTCCGCCGACCGTGGTGTGCGAGACGACGGAGACCATCTGGTCGCCGTGGCCGCCGAGCACCATCGCCGTCACGTCCTTGACGGACGAGCCGGTCTCCCAGGCGATGAAGGCCGAGAAGCGGGCGGTGTCGAGAATGCCGGCCATCCCGAAGACGCGGTTCTTCGGCCAGCCGGAGACGTTCTTCGCGACATGGCACATCGCGTCGAGGGGGTTCGAGACGACGATCAGGATCGCGTCCGGCGAGTGCTCGACCACCTGCGAGGTGACCGATCCGACGATCTTCTCGTTCGTCGAGACGAGGTCGTCGCGGCTCATGTCGCCGGTACGCGGGACGCCGGCCGTGATCACGACGACGTCGGAG
The DNA here is from genome assembly GCA_035535195.1 of Gaiellaceae bacterium. GTDB lineage: Bacteria > Actinomycetota > Thermoleophilia > Gaiellales > Gaiellaceae > JACDAN01. The sequence goes on from DATLQK010000092.1 coordinate 5,106, forward strand.
CCGCCGGTGATCTCGTACTCGGGGGAACCGACGACACGGGGCTCGTAGCCGACGACGGCGCCTGCCTGGTTGATGTCGAGCGCCTTGCCTTCGGCCAACCCCTCCTTGATGTCGACGAGCGCGACGTCGCAGTAGTCACGCCGGGCGAGCTCCTGCGCGCAGGTCGCGCCGACGTTTCCGGCTCCCACTACGGTCAC
>DATLQK010000093.1:0-45821 GCA_035535195.1 Gaiellaceae bacterium
ACCGGTTCGGGAACGGGCACGGCTTCAATACCAGCCCGTCCGCAGGGACGCCCGCGGCGATCGTCAGCGCCACGGAAAAGATTCGCGCGAAGGGCCTGCTGCTCGCCGGCATGGCTCTGCAGGCGCCGCCGGACCAGCTCATCTGGTCGAACGGCGCCTGGATGATCGGCAACGGATCCGATCCGACGCAGGTGAAGACGATCGAGGACGTCGCGCTCTACGCTCACGGCACGGGCGAGCTCCCGCCGGGGGTCGAGGGCGGTCTCGACGCGCAGACGGTCTACCGCGACTAGCTCTTCAGCGGGATCGCGTGCGTCCAGACCCGGTCGTTGACGACCGACCAGTCCAGGTTGGCGAAGAAGGCGTCGATGTACGCCTCGCGGTCGGTCCCGAAGTCGAGGACATACGCGTGCTCCTGGACGTCGAGGACGATCAGCGGAGTCGCGTTCCAGATCGGATACGTGTTGTTCGCGTCGCCGACGTAGTTGAAGAGCCGCCCCTCGTCCCAGTCGTAGGCGGTCCAGGCCCAGCCGCGGCCGGCCAGTCCCGTCGCTTTCAGGTCGGCTCGCCAATCCTCCGCTGACCCGAAGTCGCGCTCGATCAATCGCCCGGCCGCGCCCGCGGGATTGCGGCCCTCGCCGCCCAGCTGCTCGAAGTAGAGCTCGTGGTTCCTGATCGCGCCGATCGCGGACGCAAGCTCGATCTTCAGCGAGCGCAGGTCGGAGTGGATCTGGTTCGCGGCGCCGCGGTCGGCCGCCGCGAGCTCCTCGACGATCTCGTTCCGCTTGGCGACATAGTCTCTGTAGAGCTGGTAGTGAGCCTCGATCGTTAGGCGCGAGATCCTGTCGAGCTCCAGGAGCGCCGGCTTCAGCTCCTGCGGCCGCATCAGCTCGTAATCCTCCGCCGCGCCAAGCGTTACGTCGACCCCGACCTCGACCTCGTCCGTGACCGTGAGGGCGCCGAACAGCGCCGTGTAGGGCGTCATGCCCCACTCGCTCTGCTTGACGACGGCGCTGCCGTTGAGCCTCGAGCCGCCGTCGACGGCGAGCTCGAATCCGATCGAGCGGGATTCGCCCATGAGCGTCAACTCGCCCTCGACGCCGAGCCTGCGGTCTCCGAGCTGCACGACGCTCGACCGGAACTGGATGGGCGTCCGCAGCAGGACCTCGTCGTTGATCGTCTGCTCGATGTTCGCCTTGTCGTCGCCGGTGAGCGCCTGCATCCCGCCGGTGCCCTCGCGGACCCGGAGAGACGTGGAGTCGACGTCGAGCGCGAGGCTCGCCTCGTCGCCGACGTCCAGCGTCGCGTTCCAGCCGATCACGTGGATCAAGAGATCGTGCCCCGCCTTCGCGACGGCGCCCTTGCGGCCGGTTCTGACCCAGAGCGTGCCGTTCTTCGGGCCGAGTACGTGGGTGCCTGGCGGGATCGAGATGCGCGGAGCCTAGTGCCCCCCGATAGGGTTTTTGCGTGGCCGTCGAGCTCGAGCATCCCTTCACCACCGCGAAGCCGATCGACGAGAGCTACGTCACGATCCTCGACCTCCAGCGCGTGATCTCGTGCGTCGAGGGCGGGAGCGTGCTCGAGCAGACAAGTCCCGAGTCCGCGAGGGCCGAGATCAAGATCAAGCTGGGCGCAATGGCGCTCACCTACTCCGGAACCGTCGAGATCGTCGAGCAGGACCCCGAGGCGCACCGCGTAGTGATGAGCGTCAAATCGAAGGAGGCCGGCGGCCAGGGGCACGCGAACGCCGACGTCGCCTTCGCGCTCTCCGACGGCGGCGGGACGATCCACACGAAGGCGCAGATCACGGGCACGGCCGCGTCGATGGGGGAGGGCGTCGTGCAGGGCGTCCTGGACGCGCTGATCACGGACTTCAGCGGCAAGCTCGGCGCCCTGTGACCACGCTCCCGATGCGCGAGGTCCGCGAAGGGGAGGTGCCCTTCGACGGCGGCACGGCGGTGCAGGAAGACCCGGACCGGCCGGTCTTCCGCGGCAACGGGCCGAACGACTACGTCTGCGTCAAGTGCGGCAACCTGCTCGCCACGTCGATGCACCCGGTGCAGATGACGAAGAAGGTCCGCGTCCGCTGCGGGGTGTGCTCGACGGTCAACGTCTCCGTGATCGACGGGTACGAGGGGCCGGACCGGCGCTAGCCGAAGTCCGGCCGCCGGCGGCGGCCATGACGGCTTCCGGTCGAGTCAGCTCGTTCGCGTGCCGCTAGATCCGCGGGTCGAGCTCGCAGCCGGACCCCGGTCCGAGCACCACCCCACCGACAACTCCGAAGCCGGTCGCGCAGTAGAGCTGGTCACCAGGAAACGGGACCTGATGGTTGTCGTACGAGAAGAGGTCGATCCCGGCGAAGCACTGGCTCCTCCTCGGGTCTCTCTTCAGGACTACCCGGTTGACCGTCGCGCCGGATTGGGGAGATAAGGAGGAATGATCAGACCTGCACCGGCACCACTCGGATGCGTCGCCCTTGCGCTCGTCGTGCTCGCGGGCGCCCAGGCGGCCGAGCCGGCCTCGAGCAAGACGATCCGCGTGCGAAACGACAAGCAGCTCCAGGCCGCAGTGCGCAAGCTCGCCAACTCGGGCGGGACGATCCGGCTGCGGCCCCACTTCTACCGCCAGCTGATCGTTCCGCCGAGGTCGGCGCGCCCGCTGCGAATCGTCGGGCGTCGCGGCGCACGGATCGAGAGGGTGGTCCTCGACCGCACGAGAAACGTCTCCCTCGAGGGGGTCACGATCTCTCCGCGTACCCGCGACGCGGTCGTGGAGATCACCGACTCCAAGCACATTGCGCTCCGCCGTCTCGTCGTCACCGCGGCCGGAACGCCCTATTGGGCCTCCGTCCAGGTGCACCGCTCACGCCACGTCGAGATCCGGCGGAGTACGTTCACGCACTGCGGCGACCGCTCACGCGAGTTTCCCTTCTGTCTGATGCTTTTCCGCCGGACGCAGGATGTCACTGTCGAGCACAACTGGTTTCACGACTGCCACGGCTGTGACTTCATTCATGGGCGGTTCGGGTCGAACCTCACGATCCGGCGCAACCGGTTCGAACGGGCCTTGCCATGCAGTTTTCGCCTACTGGGGCGCTATCGCTGCGGCCACCAGGACCTGGTGGCGCTCTTTGCAGGGGAGCACCTGCGGGTCGAGCGCAACTACTTCGGCGTCTACAAATACGGCGGGGCTCAGCTGTACCTGACCGGGCCGGTCGACCATGTCCTCGTTGCGAACAACCTCTTCGTAGGACGAGACGCGCGTCTCCCCGGCTACCACGCGAGGATGGCCATCATCGTCGGCGCGAAGAGCTCCGACCGTCTGCCCCGGTTCGTCGAGCTCGTCAACAACACGATCCTGACCGGCTTCAAGCGCATCGACGGCTACGAGGCCTCGCTGCGCATCAGCCGCGCCTACCGCTACGGCGGCTACTCGCGGCGAGAGCGGCCGCTGATCGCGAACAACGTGATCGCGCTGCTCCGGACCTACGGCCGCGTCTGCTTCGGTGCGCGGGGATCGATCTCGAACGTGATCATCCGCGGTCACAGGTGCTCCCGTTCGGACGAGAAGGGGCGGGTGTACCTCGACCCGCGGGGACGTCCAACCGCGCGCTCCAAGCTCCTCATCAACGCCGCGAACAGGCGCCTCGCGCCGCAGCGCGACATGAACGGGCGCCGCCGCCTCCGCGGGCCCGACATCGGCGCCTACGAGTACGGCGGGCCGTAGAGAGTATGAGGCGTGATCGGAGCATGAACGTGCCGCCGGTGCCGCCGAACCTCGAACGGGCCGCTGCCTGGTCGTGGCGGCTCCTCCTCTGCGCCGGTGCGGTTCTCGTGATGATCGCGCTCCTCTGGTACCTGCGCGTGATCGTCCTCCCGATCATGGTGGCGCTCACGGTCGCGCCGGCACTCGAGCCGATCGCCGCGCGCCTACGGCGCCTACGGCTCGAGCGCCCGGCCGCCGGGATCTCGTTGCTGATCGGCCTCGCCGTGGTCGCGGGACTGGCCACGATCGTCATCGCCTCGGTGCTCGCGCAGTGGGAGGAGCTCCGGGACTCGGTCGCGGACGCCGTCGACGACGTCACGGCTCGGCTCGAGGCAGAGCCCTTCAACCTGTCGTTCAACAGGACGCAGGATCTGCAAGCGTCGCTCGCCGACTCCTGGCGCGACGCCTCCGCCTACGCGGCTACCGGCATCCAGGCCGGCGTCGGCCTGATCACCGGCCTGGTTCTCGCGATTGCGGTCCTCTATTTCATCCTGCGAGACGGCGCGCGGTTCTGGGCATGGATCCTCGAGCAGGTCTCCCCAGCGAATCGTCCGACGATCGACCGTGCCGGGCGGAGAGCGTGGGACGTCCTGGGGGGTTTCGTCCGCGGCACCGCGCTCATCGCTGCGATCGATTCCACGCTGATCGGGCTTGGCCTCTGGATCATGGGAGTGCCACTGGCCTTTGCGCTGGCGGTTCTGGTCTTTCTGGGCGCGTTCGTCCCGTTCGTGGGCGCCTTCGTCTCGGGGTTGGTCGCCGTCCTCGTCGCCTTCGCGGACGGCGGCTGGAAGCTGGCGCTCGCAGTTCTGGCCCTCGTCGTGGCCGTCCAGCTCATCGAGGGGAACTTTCTCCAGCCGATCATCCAGAGCCGCACCGTCGACCTGCACCCCGCGGTGATCCTTCTCGCCGTCGCGGCCGGCGCGTCGCTCTTCGGGATCCCCGGCGCCTACCTCGCCGTGCCCGTGACGGCCGTCGTCTTCGCAGTCGTCGGCTCGGTGCGGGCCGAGGCTCCGGCGCTAGACGACGCCTAGCCGGCCGAGGCCGGCTCGCTGCGCACGAAGTCGGCGAGCCGGTCCCGGAGCCGGTCGATCTCGGCGCTGTACATCCCGAGCTCGCCGTCGTCGGCGCCCCGCGTGGCCCGAAGCCGGCGGACGAGCACGAGGCCCTTGAGCTGCAGGACCAGATCATCGACCTCTGCCGTCTTCAACATCATGCTGCCTCCTCGAATGCGATTTCTGCTTCTTCGACGGGTGCCGCCTGGCCGGTCGGCGCAGGACCTGACTTGACGAGCGTGACGGCGATCAGCGCGCCGAGCAGCAGCATCCCGGTGAGCACGTAGAGCCCGGTCTGGAAGCCGTGGTCGAGCGCAGTTGCGCTCGAGGCCGCGACGCCGTGGGCGTCGACGTAGTTGCTCGTGGAGGTGGCCGCGACCGCGCTGACCGCGGCGAGGCCGAGCGCGCCCCCGATCTGCCTGCTCGTGTTGACGAGCCCGGATGCGATGCCCGCATCGGCGCGCTCGACGCCGGTCAGGCTTGCGATCGTCACGGGGACGAACGAGAACCCCATGCCCGCGCCTCCCAGGACGAAGGCGGGGAACAGGTCCCAGAAGTACTGGCCGTCCAGTGGCAGCCTCGCGAGCCACGCCACCGAGATCGCAGACGCCAGCAGCCCTGCGGTGAGCGCCGGCCGCACGCCGAGCCTCCCGACCACGAGCTGGGCGAAATTCGAGCTCACGACCACCGCTAGCGCGAAGCCCAGGAAGGCGATGCCGCTCTCCACCGCCGAGTAGTGCAGGACGTCCTGCAGGTAGAGCGTCAGCAGGAAGAACTCCGAGAACGCGGCGGCGCCGACGATCGCCATCGCGGCGTTGGCGCCGACCAGCGAGCGCAGCCGGAAGATGCGCAGCGGCAGGAGCGGGGACGGCGAGCGAAGCTCGATCACGACGAAAGCCAGCACGAGCGCGGCGGCCGCGCCGAAGAGCGCGAGCGTCGTCGGCGCTCCCCAGCCGTCGCCGGTCGCCCGCGTAGTCGCGTACACGAGGAGCATCAGGCCGGCGGTCACGCTGGCCGCGCCGGGGAAGTCGAAGTGACGGTGTCCCAGCGCGGCGCGTCCCTCGGCCAGCAGCACCGGCGCGAGTGCGATCGCGGCCAGCCCGACGGGCACATTGATGAAGAAGATCCACGACCAGCTCAGGTACGACGTGAGCAGTCCTCCGACCAAGACCCCCGCGGCCGCGCCACTCCCTGATGCCGCGCCGTAGATGCCGAGCGCGAGATTCCGCTCACGACCCTCGGTGAACGTCGTCATCAGCAAGGAGAGCGCGGCCGGGGCGAGCAGCGCTCCGCCGAGGCCTTGCAGGGCGCGGAAGCCGATCAGCGACTCCTCCGACCAAGCGAGGCCGCAGAGCAGCGAGCTCACCGTGAAGAGCGCCAGTCCGGCCATGAACAGCCGGCGGCGCCCAAGCAGGTCGGCCAGGCGGCCGCCGAGAAGCAGCGCCCCGCCGAAGAGGATTGCATAGGCGGAGATCACCCATTGGAGGTTCGCCTGGGAGAAGTGGAGGTCCGCTTGGATCGAGGGGAGGGCGACGTTCACGATCGCGACGTCGAGGATGACCATGAATTGGGCGGTGACGATCAGTGCGAGGGCGCTCCAGCGCCGGTCCGTCTTGAGGGCAGTACTCAAAAATTGACCTCCGGAATCGTTGATCACCTCAACCTTATAGCACCACAACCCTTGGTCGCGCTACTCTTTCGTCACATGACCGTTACCAACCCGTCGGCAGCGCCTTCGAAGACGACTCCGGAGCTCCCCGATGAGCTCGTCGCCTCGACGACGTTCCTGCTCAAGCGCCTGGGCTTCGCGGCGAAGGAGCAGGCATTCGGGGCCTACGAGGCGGCCGGCCTGCACCCGTACCACTACGCGATCCTGCTCGTGCTCGACGAGGGTTCGCGCGAAACGCAGGGCTCGATCGCCGACGCGCTCGGCTACGATAAGGGGCAGCTCGTCGGCCTCCTCGACGAGCTCGAGGAACAGGGCCTCATCCATCGCAAGCGCGACACGCAGGACCGCCGGCGGCACCTCGTCAGCCTGACGACGGTGGGGAGACGAGCGCTCCGCCGGCTCCGGACGCTAGCTCAGCGCCTGGAGGACGAGTTCCTGGAGCCGCTCGACGAGAAGGAGCGGGCGAGCCTGCACCGGCTCCTGCTGCGGCTCGCAGAGAAGCACGAGCCGCGCTGCGCGTTCGCCGCCGCGCCGGATTCGCGCACCGCGAAGCGCTAGAGCGGTGGCGTCTAGATCGTCAGGACGATCTTGGCCTTCGCGTGGCCCTCGCCCAGATAGGCGAGTGCGTCTCCGGCTTGCTCGAGCGGATACGTCTTGTCGATCACGGCTTTGATCCGACCTCCCTCGAGGAGCTCGGCCAGGAAGGCGAGGTCGTCGGTGTTGATCTTCGCGACGAAGAACGTCAGCTGCTGGCTTCGGCCCTTCGCCTTCAGCATCGTCCCGACGATGTGGGGTAGCGGCCCCAAGCCTCGGTAAGTGAGGGGCCCGCCGATCACGACGACCGTCGCATCGGGGGTCAGGACCCGGCGGTAGGCGAGGAACGAGCGGCTGCCGGCGATGTCCAGCATCAGGTCGTGGCGCTCGCCGAGCTGCGTGAAGTCCCGCTCGGCGTAGTCCACCACGCGGTCGGCGCCGAGGGAGCGGACGAGGTCGACCTTCGCCGTGCTGCAGACCGCGGTGACGTCCGCGCCGAACGTTTTGGCGAGCTGCACCGCGAAGGTGCCCACCCCTCCCGAGGCGCCGTTTACCAGCACCTTCTGCCCGGCCTCGACCTGCCCATGGTCGCGCAACCCCTGGAGTGCCGTGATCCCTGCGACGGGCACAGCGGCTGCCTCCTTGAAGGAGACGTTGGGAGGCTTGGCCGCGAGGCGCTCGGGGCGGGCGATGGCGTACTCCGCCCACGCGGAGCCCGAGGTCCCGAACACCTCGTCGCCCAGTTGCACGCCCTCGACGTCCTTTCCGACGGCTTCGACGACACCGGCGATGTCCCCACCCACCTCCGCGGACTTCGGCCGGCGCAGGCCCGTCCCGAAGCGGGCAGGGAGGAAGCCGGTCACGCCGTACCAGTCCGCGGGATTGACGGAGGAGGCCCTGACACGGAGGAGGACCTCGTCGTCCGGCAGTTCGGGCGTCGAGATTTCGCGGAGCTCGAGCAGGTGCGGCCGCCCGTACTTCACGTGCGCGATCGCCTTCATGCCGGCGAGGCTGCGGCGTACGCTGTAAGCATACGCCGTAAGCTAAACCGTACGCTGTAAGTTTGTCAAGCGATGGCCGAGACCCGGACACCGCTGAGCCGTGATCGCGTGATCGACGCGGCGCTCGCGCTCGCCGACGAGCGCGGCGTCAAGGCGCTCAGCATGCGCAACCTCGCCGAGGAGCTGGGTGTGAAGGCGATGTCGCTCTACAACCACGTCGCGAACAAAGACGACGTGCTCGACGCGATCACCGACGCCGTGATGAGGGAGATTGCCGCGCCGGCCGCCGACGCGGAGTGGAAAGCCCAGGTGCGGGAGATCGCGATCTCGGCCCACGAGACGCTCCTGCGCCACCCATGGGTGGTGGGGCTCGGGGCGCGCCAGAGGCCGGGCCCGGGGCTCATGCGCTACGGCGACTCGCTCCTCGGCTGCTTTCGCAACGCCGGCTTCTCGAAGGAGCTGACCTACCACGCGTATCACGTGATCGAGGGCTACATCCTCGGCTACACGACCCAGGTTCTGAACTTCCGCGCCGTCGACACGACGCAGCTCGGCGACATCATGGACCGCTTCTCCCGTGGTGACTTCGCCGACGCGTTTCCGCACTTCACGGAGCACGCGATCCAGCACATCGAGCCTGTCCCTGGCCAGGAGGACCTGAACGGCTACGAGCTCGGGCTCGACCTCATCCTGGCCGGGCTCGAGCAACTTCGGGTTTCGGGGTCGCGATGAGCCACGAGGATCGCGTTCGCGCGAGCTTCGCCCGCCAAGGGCTGATGGCGACGCTCGGCGCGCGACTCGTACATGTCGCCGCGGGGGCAGTCGACCTCGAGCTGACGTTCGACGAGCGGCTGACCCAGCAGGACGGCTACCTGCACGCGGGTGCGCTGACCGCCGCTCTGGACAGCGCCTGCGGCTACGCGGCCCTCACGCCGATGCCGGAGGACGCGGCGGTGCTGACGGTCGAGTTCAAGGTCAACCTGCTCGCGCCGGCGGCCGGCGAGCGCTTTCTCGCGCGCGGCCGCGTCGTCCGCGCCGGCCGGACACTCACCGTGTGTCGTGGCGACGCAGTTGCGGTCACGGCGGACGAGGAGCGACACGTCGCGACGATGACCGCAACAATGATGGCGCTAGAGCCGAGCGGCGGGCGCGCTGGCTAGCGCGCCGTCAGGAACAGCCGCTCGAGCGCGAGTGACATCGTCAACTCATGACGCCCGCGACGCGTGAGTTGGTAGCCGTTCCGCCGCCGCGCGACCAGACCGCACGACTCGAGGCGATCGAGGAGGGGGAAAGCCGCTTTGTCGTGCACTCTGCGCGCGAGGGCGGTTCGTTCCGGATACCGAGCAACCAGGCGGAGCAGGCGAGCCTCTGACATACCACAAGGTAGCGCCGAGCCGTGCGCGCCCCGACGGCGCGACTTCCTCTCGGCGCCGGCGTCCGAGACGGAAGCGCCGAAAGTCGAGCTTCGCACGGCTGTCTGACCGTCAGGCGAAGCGCTCGGGCGCCCGCGCGAACTGGCCGGCGCAGGCGAGCGAGCAGAAGAAGTAGGCGTTCCCGTGGTGCAGGAGCCGGCCGGGGGCGCGCTCCGGATCGACCGCCATCCGGCAGACCGGGTCGATCGGAAGGCTGTCCGCCGTAGCGTTGAAGCGCAGCGCGGCGAAGATCTCGAGCGGCTCGCTGACGTTGCGCAGCTCGTGCCGTCCCCGCGACTCGTAGACGACTCCCTCGAGGTCGGGAACCATCGCGGCGGTCGGCCCGGAGACGAGCACCTCGCCGCCGGCGGCCACGCCTGAGACGCGCGCGGCCAGGTTGACCGCGGCGCCGAAGTAGTCGCCCTTCCGCTCGACCGCCGACCCGTGGTGAAGGCCCACGCGGACCGGAACGGCGCCATGCTCGCGGAGCGTCTGGTGCGTGATCTCGAGACCGAGCCGGATCGCGTCGCCTGGGTCCGGGATACGAAGCATGAGGGCGTCGCCGATCGTCTTGACGTGCTCGCCGCCCATTGCGTCGAGGTCATGGGTGGCGACCTCGGTGAAGGCCTCCACCAGCGCGACGGCCTCCTCGTCGCCGTGGGCCTCGGTCATCGCGGTGAAGCCGGCGATGTCGGCGAAGACGAAGGTTGCTTCGCTCATCGGCTGCGTATTGGTACACGAGCGGCTGGATCGGTGGCGGCCGCCCTCGATGCGATCTCGTTGGCGAGGAACAGAGCGTCGTCTGCGACCCAGCCGATCAGCGCCGACCCGCGCGTGTGCTGCCAGGTGAGCCCGAGGAAGTAGAGGCTGGGGACGTCGGTCACACCCCGGCGGTGTCGAACGCGACCCTCTCCGTCGAGGACTGGCGAGTCGATCCAGGAATAGTCGGAGCGATAGCCCGTGGCCCAGATCACCGCGTCGACGTCGAGCTCGGAACCGTCCGCGAATCTGACGGTTCGGCCGTGTCCTCCGACGACGCGCGGCCTGAAGTCGATGCCCTGTCTCCTCAGCCGCCGTGGGCTCGACCCGATCAGCGTGTCGCGATGCCGAGCCCGCCGGCCGATCCGCGAATCGACGGTCTTTCCGATCAGGCCGGTCTTCGTGAGCCACCAGAACAGGTCGCGCCCGAGGAATCGCTGAGGCAGGGGCGTTTGCCGTGAGCCGATCGCCAGATGCACTGCACGGGAGGCGGAGAGCTCCTCTGCGATCTGGTAGCCGGTATTGCCGCCGCCGACGACGAGCACGTGCCCCTCCGGGACGTCGGCCGGCCTCATATAGCCCGTGCTGTGGGTCTGGAAGAGCTCCGGAGCGAACTCGCTCGCGACGGCAGGGATGTTCGGCACCTGGAAGGGGCCCGTCGCCACAACCACCTGGTCCGCTTCGAGCTCTCTGCCGTCGAGCTGCACGACGAAGCGCCCGTCATGCCGCGTCAGCGATCGGACCGGGCTGTTCAGCTCGATCGGGAGCTCGAACGTCGCCGCATATCGCTCCAGGTACGCGAGCACCTCGTCCCTCGTCGGATAGCCGTCGGGGTCGCCCGGAAACTCGAGCCCCGCGAGGGCGCTGTAGCGCCGGGGGGTGAAGAGGACGAGCGAGCCCCACCTGGTTTGCCAGGCGGCGCCGACGGCGTCGCCCGCCTCGAGGATGACGAACTCGAGGCCGCGCTGCGCGAGCGCATGGCCCATCGCGAGACCCGCCTGACCGCCGCCGATCACAACGACGTTGAGTCGATTCTCTTGATCGCTCTTCACTCTATGACCCCTACTTCCCAATGCTCTCGAACTTACAAAGCGTTCGAATATAGTAGACAAATACATGAACTTGAGTTCCACCAAAGACCACCGCTGGCGCTTCGTCACCAATCACGCCAACGTCCTCGCCTCCATCGACCGCGACCCCGACGTCCGGCTGCGGGACATCGCCGCGAGCGTTGGGATCACCGAGCGGGCCGCCGCACAGATCGTCAAGGACCTCGAGCACGCGGGCTACCTGACGAAGACCCGGGACGGTCGGCGAAACCACTATGAGGTGCATGCCGACCTGCGCCTTCGCCATGCGAGCCACCGCCACCGCACCGTCGGCGATCTGATGCGATTCCTGGACACGGGGGGCAGGCGATGAGCGTTCTTCGGCGGATCCGGGCCGTGCTCGGCCTGCACCCGGGCGAGGGGGCGACGGTCGCGCTCGCGATGGCGGTCGCGTTCCTCGCGTCGGGCGGGATGATGATCGCCCAGAGCGCCATCGACGCGCTCTTCTTCGCGCGCTACGGCGTCGATCGGCTGCCGATTCTGTATGTGCTCGTGGGCGTCACGATGTTCGCGACCACCGCCGGGGTGGGCCGACTCTTCGCGCGGCTTGGGCGAGGCCGCGCCTTCCTATTCGTCTTCGCGGTGATCGCCGCGGCGGCGCTGCTCGGCCGACTCGCGATCGTGAGCGGCCAGGGCTGGGTGTACGCCGCCCTCTGGCTGGTCTACAGCGTGGCGGAGTTCATTCAGGTCCTGGCGGTGTGGGGCCTGGCGGGCCTCATCGCCGACACCCGGCAGGCGAAGCGCTTCTTCCCGGTGATCGGTGCCGGGGGCGTTTGCGGGCTCATCCTCGGCGGCGCCGTGACGCCCACGCTTGCCGGCACACTCGGCTCGGAGAACCTGCTCGTGGTCTGGTCGGCGCTCGCGGCGGGAGCCGGGGTATTGGGCCTGCTGCTCGTCCGGACACGCGCCCCCCTCGCGCTCGCCCGGCCGGGGCGTGGCCGCCGCCGGGGTGGAGGAATGTCGGCCGCCTTCGACGACGTTCGGAGCTCACAACTCCTGCGGTGGATGAGCGTCGCGGGCCTGCTCACGTCGCTCCTCTTCAGCCTGCTCTACCTCCCGTTTTCGGCCGCAGCGGTCGACCGCTATCCGAACGCCGACGACCTGGCCGGGTTCTTCGGTTTGTTCTTCGCGGCGGCGATGGGCACGGCGCTCGTCGTTTCGCTGCTCGTGACGGGGCGGCTCCTCGCACGGTTCGGCGTCCCCGCAGTCATCCTCGTCGTGCCGGTCCTCTATCTCGTCGCCTTCGGCGTGCTCGCGTTCGCGGCGGTTTTCGCGACGCTGACGTTCTTTCGATTCGCGCAGGTCACCTGGGTCAGCGGTGGTTCGAGCAGCACCTGGGAGGCGCTCGTCAACACGATCCCGCCCGAGCGACGCGACCGCGTACGCGCGTTTCTCTACGGGGTCGCGAAGCAGCTCGGAACCATCACTGCAGGCGGGGTGGCCCTCGCGGCGCAGGCGCTCGACGAGCCGCGGATCCTCTACGTCGCGGGCCTTCTCGGCGCCGCAACGGCCATCCTCGCGATGTCCAGGGTGCGGGTCGCCTACCCGCGTGCGCTTGTGTCGGCCCTGCGCGAGGGTCGGCCGACGATCTTCGGGTCGCCGGGCGACCCACGGCCCGTCTACTTGCACGCGGACTCGACCGCACTGAGCACGCTCGAGGAGTTGCTCCACGACGACGACCCCGGGATACGGCGTCTCGCTGTTCAAGCCCTCGGCGAGCTCGAGCTGCAGGGCGCGGAAACCGACCTGATCCGCGCCACGGACGATGACGATCCCCAGGTGCGGGCGACGGCGCTGCGGGCGCTCGCCGGTCTCGGAAGCTCCGCCGCGGGCCCTGCAAGCGCTCGCGCCGCCGATCCGGACCCTGCCGTCCGGCTCGCAGCTCTGACCGTGCTCGCCGACCTCGGCGTCGAGCCGGACGAGAAAATGCTCGAGGACGACGACACGGCCGTCCGCGCGCTCGCCGCCGTCCTGCTCCATCGGGCCTCTCCGAGTGCGGACGACGCGCTCGCAGCGCTCGTCCGCGCCGAGGATTCCCAGCTCCGTGCTGCGGTGATGAGGGCGGTCGCCACCGCCGGGCGGCCGGACACGGAACAGCTCGCACGCGCGGCTCTACGGGATCCCGAATGGCCTGTTCGGGCCGAGGCTGCGAAGGCGGTCGCCGCCACGGGCGGGCCGGCCGCCGTCGACCCGCTCGTGGGAGCGCTCCGCGACGACGATCCACGCGTGCGCTTCGCCGCGGCAGAAGCGCTCGGAACGATCGGCGAGCCCGCCGTCGCTCGGGTCGGCCAGGCACTCGACGAGGACGGAGCGAGCGGCGCCCTCGACGCACTCTGGCGGCTCCCGCTCGACGGCGCCCGCGAGCCGGTGCGTCGCTTCGCCGAGGGATCCGTCGCCGAGGCGCTCGCGGACCATCGCCTGCGAAGCGCGCTGGATCCCGACGACGGTGCGGTGACGCAGACGCTGCGGGACTCGATCGGCGCGCGTGCCGAGCTCCGCGCCATTCAAGCGCTGCGGGCCGCCGCCCTGCTCGGCGATCGCAGTGCGGTCTCGGTGGCACTCGACAGTCTGGCCGTCACGGACTCGAACCAGCGGGCGAACGCGCTCGAGGTGATCGAAACCCTCGGCGAGCCGGCAATCGTCCGGCCGCTGCTCACGCTCTGGGAACCTCAGCAGCCCCGATCGACCGAGCCGGAGGTCTTCGAGCGCCTGCTCGAGGACCCCGATGACTGGATCCGGGCCTGCGCGGCGGTCGCCCAGGCCGAACGCAAAGGGGAGGCAATGACTCACACACTTCCGACGGTGCCGCTCGTCGAGCGCGTGATCTTTCTGCGCAAGGTGCCGTTGTTCGCTCAGCTGCCGCCGCAGGATCTGCAACCGATTGCGGCCGCCGCCGAGGAGCAGGTCTTCTCGGGCGGCGACGTACTCGCAGAACGAAGTGACCCCGGCGACACGATGTACGTGGTCGTCGACGGAGAAGTGCGCGTGCTCGGAGGCGGAGACCAGGAGCTCGCGGTCCGCGGCCCGGGCGACGTCATCGGCGAGATGGCAGTGATCTCGAGCCACCCGCGGGTTGCGTCACTCGTGGCCAAGACCGACGTCCGTGTCCTCGGGCTCCACAGGCCCGCGTTCGAGGCGATCCTCCGCGAACGCCCAGAGACGGCGCTGGCCGTGATGCGAATGCTCTGCGAGCGGGTTGCGGCTCTCAACGCGGCCGTGGCACCGGACGGCTGACGGCCGCTGGCTCAGAGCGGCTCGGCCACCTTGAAGCTGAACATCATCCCGCTCTCGTGGTGCTCGGCGATGTGGCAGTGCGCCATCCAGGTCCCCTGGTTCGTGACGTCGAGCAGGATGTCGACCGTTTCGCCCGTCCGGACGAGCACGGTGTCCTTCCAGACCAGGTTGGGCTCTTCTACGCCGTCACGCGCGAGGATCAGGAACCGCCCGGCCCCGTGGACGTGGAACGGATGCGGCATCGGATGGTCGGAGTCGAGCTCGTTGACGAGGCGGATCTTCACACGGTCGCCGACGCGGAACTGCCAGTCGATCTGAGCGTTCTCGGCGCCCGTGTCCCGGTCGACCAGCTTCCAGCGCATGTTCGCGGTGGTGGTCATCCGGTTCACCGCGACCATGTCGTCCTCCCACTCGATTCCCTGGGCGCTGTCATGTGCGTGCCCGAGCTCGGGCTGCGGCTCGGGGTGGTGTCCGCCGTGGCCGTGGTGGCCGCCCTGCCCGTGGTGCCCGCCGTGGCCTTCGTGGCCGCCATGCCCGTGATCGCCATGGTCGTGGCCGCCGTGCTCGTGTCCCTTTGTTGCGAGCTGCGCCGGCACGAGCTTCATGCCGCACTTCGGGCAGCGGTCGGCTGACTCGCTGACCACCTCGGGGTGCATCGGGCAGACGAAGGTGGTGCCGCCTTCGGCTTCCAGGTGCATCTCGGCGACGAACGCGAGTGTCTTGTCCGGCGGGGCGTGGAAGTAGGGCGCCGCGCGTTCCCGCTCGGCCGCCATGTCCGCGTTCGTCCGCAGCGCCTCGAACTGATTCGTGAGGTCCGGGTCAGCCGGATCGTCGGTCACGGCGATGCGAGCGAGGCGGTACGTGCGGTCGGGCGTGCGGTGTTCGAGCGTGAGCTCGCCCGCCTCCGGGAACCGAACGTCCACGACCACACGCTCCGAGGGAGCGAGCAGCACGTCCGCGACGAGCTCCTCGCGCTCGTAGTGTCCGGCGTCGGCGCCGACGAGCTTCATTCTCGCCCCCGGCAGCGCGACGTTGAAGACGCGTGTGTTCGCGGTGTTCGTCAGGTACAGGCGGACGACCTCGTCCCGCTTGGCGTTGAGGGAGAGGTCGGTTTCGCCGGCGACGAGCATGACGTTGCCGAACCGGCCCATCGCGACGTGTGTGGTCTCCGATTCACTGAACGCCGCAATCCTGCCGTCTTCGATCAGGATGTCGTCCAGCGTCAGCGCCAGCTCGCGATTCTCCGGCGGCCAGTAGTTCGGATCCGAGGGGACGACGAGAATGTTCCCGTAGAGGCCGAGCTCCTGGCCGTAGTCCTCTCGGATGTGCGGGTGGTACCAGAACGCGCCGGGATCGGGGACGGAGACCTCGTAGGTGAACGTCTCGCCGACTCGGATCGGCGCCTGCGTGTCGTGGGTTCCGTCGAACCGGTTCTCGAGGCGGAGGCCGTGCCAGTGCACGGTGGCGTCGATGTCGCCTCGGTTGGTGACGTGGATCGTGACCGTCGCGCCCTGATGGAGCTTGAGCGTGGGGCCCGGAATCGACCCGTTGTAGGCGAGCATCCGGACCGTCGCGTCGCCGATTCGCTTGGCGACTGGCACGAGCTCGAGGCCGAACTCGCCGCCGTCCGCGAGCTCGACCAGCTCGGGCCGAGTCGCTTCGGGGAGGCCCTCCGTCTCCGTCGGCAGCTGCTCGACGGCGGCGCCGTGTCCATGGTGATCGTGCATCGTCGGACTCTCTCACGAGTTCCCCTGGCGCGGTGGACGAAACGCCGGACGAGTCCTTCCGCTGAAATGGCTCAGTGTTCGCCCGCCGGATCTTCGTCCCGGTGCGCCTCGCGGTACAGCGGGTGGCGGCCGCGCGCGGCCGCCTGTCGGTGGTCGCTTTCGGCGTAGCCCTGGCGTCGTGCGCGCTCGCGGTTGCCTTCGCGGCCAGCGCGATCGTCGAGAACCGGGCCGTGGCCGACGCGATCGACGGGCTCCCGCCCGACGCCCGAGACGTGGAGGTCACCTGGGTCGGGGTCGGCGGCTCGCCGTCCGAGCGCCTGGAGGACGTCGACCGGCGTGCGCGCTCGGCGCTGACCTCCGTCGGTCTCAGCCCGACTGCGAGGACGCTCGTGTACCGCGACGCGTTCGTGGATCGCCGGGTGGTCCGGCTCGTCGCGGCGGACGAGCTCGCGCGATGGCTTGTCGTGCGGGAAGGTCGGCTTCCGCGTGCATGCACGCCGTCCCGCTGCGAGACCGCCGTTCTCGGCACCGGCCCGGTGCCGAAGGTCGCCTCGCTTCCGGTTGTAGGCCGGGCCGACCTGCGTTCAGGAACGCCGCTTCGGCGGCGACTCGGCTCGCCTACGGGCCGCGCGCGGACGCTCGTCGCCGAGGGGGTCGCCGGCGCGGACCGGCTGCCGCTGCTCGCCTCGGCCTTTCGCAGCTACACCTGGTCGGCGCCGCTGGCGTCGGCCCATCCGACCGCCTGGAGCCTGGGCGAGCTCGAGCTCGGCCTCGCTCGCGCACGAAGCGACCTTCAGGCGGCCTCGTTCCGGTTCGATCTCGTCGCGCCGGCCGCCTCGCTCGAGAACGTCTCCCGGGACGCCCGCGTTGCCTACCGCCGTCTCCTCCTCGTCGGCGCCGAGTGTGCGGCGCTGTTCCTCGTCTTCGCGGTCGTGGCGGCCTCGAGCCTCCGCTCGAGCGCACTGGCGGCCTCCAGGCGCCTGCGTCGCTTCGGTGCGCGCCGGTGGCAGACGGATCTGCTCGCCGCGGCCGAGGCGACTGCAATCGTCGTTCCGGCCGCCGTACTGGGCTGGGCTGTGGGCGTCCTTGCCGCCGCTGCCCTCGCGGAGACCACCGACACACCCGTAGGCGCAATGCTCGAACGGACGGCTCTCTCAGGCACCGGCCTGGCGCTCGCCGCGTCGCTTGCGGTGCTTTCCGTGCTCATCCTGTTCGCGACGATGCGGGCCGAGCCCGTGCTCGTTCGAGGCCGTGGCCTGTCGGTCGTCGACGTTGTCGCAGCGACTGCACTCGTCGCCGTCGTGGTGGCGCTGGCGCTCGGGCAGACCGACCCCCAGACCCTCGCCCGAGACCGGAGCACGGGAATCGCGCTGCTGGCGATTCCCGGCCTTCTCCTGGTCGCCGCGGCGATCCTCGCGGCGCGGTTGACGCGCCCGGCCTTTCGTCTGGCGGAACGAGTGGCGCCGCGAGCTCGCCCGTCGCTCCGGCTCGCCCTGCTCTCGGCCGCCCGGAACCCGGGCACGCAGCTCGTCACGGTCGCCTTCCTCGTTGTGAGCGTCGGGCTCGCCGTGTTCGCGGCCACCTACCGGTCGACACTGATCGAGGGTGAGCGGGACGAGGCGTCCTTCGCGGTGCCGCTGGACTACTCCGTCCGCAAGGCCGCTTCGGGCGGCGCGCCGGGCGCGGCGCCCGTGGGCGCGTCGTACACGCGCTGGGCCGCGGTGCCGGTCATCCGCCGCGCGGCCCAGGCGCGGTCGCTCAACCTCACGACCACGATCGACGTTCTCGGAGTGCCCTCGCGCGCGATCGAGCGGCTGCGGTGGCGAAGCGACTTCGCGGAGGATGGGCCGGCGGAGCTCGGCCGCCGCATTGCTCCGGAACAGCCGCTGCGGCCGGTCGGCCCGAGGCTGCCGGCCGGTGCCCAAACGCTCAGCCTGCCGGTCACCGTGCGCGGCGACCCGCTTGTCGTCACCGCAAGTGTCCGGACCGAGGAGGGCGCGTACCTCACGCTCGAGCTGGGCGAAGCCCGTCGCGGACGGAACGTGCTCCGCGCGCCTCTTCCACGCTTTGCGCGGAACGGCACGCTCGTGGGCCTGACGCTCGAGATGCCTCCCGCGACGGCGTTCTCGGCTGCTCACGCGGCAGCCGAGGGCGGCGCCCCGGATGTCTTCAGCGGCGGCCGGCTCGTGGTCGGCCAGCCGCGCGTCGGGTCGAGGCGCCTCGGGACCGACTTCCGGCGGTGGGTCGCGGGGACGTCGTCGGCTCCCGAGGCGGCGGAGACACTCTCCGTCCGGTATCTCCTGACCCAGGAGCAGCCGTTTCGGCTCCGACCCCGCCAGCCGACGGACGGCGGCCCCGTAAACGTGGTCGCCTGCAACTCGCTCGCCGAGCGCGCCGGCGAGGGGGGCGTCGTGCCTCTGACCATCGGATCGGCCGTGGTCAACGCCCGGATCGTGGCGCGGGCGTCGCTCTTCCCGACACTCCGCTGCCCGTTCGTCGTCGCAGACGAGGGCGCGCTCGAGACGGCCGTCACCGCCTCGGCGCCGGGTGCCGCGGTCGCCGACGAGGCCTGGATCGCGGGGCCGCCCGGCCTGTTCCCGACGCTCGCGCGTGCGGCTGACGGAACGCCGGTGGCCGTAGCGTCCCGGCGGGCGGTCGAGGCCGAGCTCCGCGACGATCCGCTCGCCCGCGGCACGGTGGCAGTGCTCGCCGCGGGCAGCCTCGTCGCTCTGGTCCTCGCCGTGCTGGCCGTACTGCTCGTCGTGTCAGTCGAGCTGCGAGACGAGTCCGGCGACTTCTTCGATCTGGAGTCGCAGGGGATGGCGCCGGCCGCGCTCCGTCGGCAGGTGATCCTGCGACTGGCGAGCCTCGCCGGCTTCGGCGTCCTGTGCGGGCTCGTGACCGGGGCTGTGCTCACCGCCGTGATCAGCAACCTCGTGGCGGTCGGCGCCGGCCGGGCAGTCCCCGTGCCGCCGCTGCGGCTGCACGTCTCCTGGCCGGAGCTCGCGCTCGGCCTCCTCTGCCTTGCGATCGCACTTGGCGTGACGTTGAGCCTGGCGACTCGCCGCGCGTTCGGCGGGTTCGTCCCGCGGAGCGAAGGCAGATGACGGACGTCGTCGAGCTCGACCACGTGTTCCGGGTCTACCCGACCGACGAGGGCGGCTCGGCCGCGCTGCAGGGCCTGACCTTCACCGTGCGCGAGGGCGAGATCGTCGTCGTCTTCGGCCCGAGTGGCTCCGGCAAGACGACGATGCTGCGCATCCTCGCCGGCTTCGACCGTCCGTCGACGGGGCGGGTCGACGTCCTGGGCGTCGATCTCCGGCGCCTGGGTCGCAGGAAGCTCGATGACTTTCGCGGGCGCTTCCTCGGATTCGCCGACCAGCACTATTCCGCCGCGCTCGCTCCCGAGCTCACGGCCCGGGAGCTGGTCGCCCTGCCGCTCGGACTCGCCGGGGCGGATCGCGAGGGACAGCTGAAGCGCGCGGACGAGCTGCTGGAGGTCGTCGGGCTCGCCGATCGCGCCGATGCGCGGCCTTCCGAGCTCTCCGGCGGCGAGCGGCAGCGGATCGCCGTTGCCGCCGCCGTGAGCCGGCGGCCGCGTCTTCTGCTCGCCGACGAGCCGACGGCGGAGCTCGACTCGCGGAACGCGGCCACCGTCTACGAGCTGATCGAGCAGGTCGTCCGTACCGAAGCCGCCAGCGCGGTCGTCGTGAGCCACGATCCCGCCTCGGCGGCGATCGCCGACCGAATCGTTCACGTCCGCGACGGTCGGGTGAGCGGTGAGACCGGGAGAGACGGCCAGGAGGGCGAGTCGATCGTCGTCGGCCGCGGCGGCTGGATTCGCCTTCCGGAGGAGTTCCTGCTGCGCAGCCGGATCGTGACCCGGGCGCGTGCTCGGATCGACGCGGACGAGATCGTCCTCAGCGGCGACGAGGAGGTGCCCGAACGCCTCGACGCGTCGACGCGCCCGCGTCGCGGGCCGGCCGACGGAGCACCGGTGGCCGAGCTCCGCGGCGTTCGCAAGCTGTTCGGGTCGGCGCAGAGCACGACCGAGGTCTTTGCCGGTCTAACCGCTCGTCTGGCTCAGGGTCGGTTCACCGTCGTGACTGGCCCGTCCGGCTCTGGCAAGACGACGCTGCTCGACCTCCTCGCCGGGCTCGAGCTGCCGTCGGAGGGTCACGTCGTTGTGCTCGGAAAGATCGTCTCCGATCTCGACCGCGCAGCACGTGCTGCGTTTCGCCGCGATCGAGTCGGGGTGATCGCCCAGGACGTCTCCCTCGTCCCGTTCCTCACCGCGCAGGAGAACGTCGAACTGGCGCTCGGGGCTCGCGCCCTCGCGGCCGACGCCGCAGGCGCAGCCTCCGCGGCGCTCGAGTCGGTCGGCCTCGCCGAGCTCGCGGGCCAGCGCGTGGCGCAGCTCTCGATGGGCGAGCGGCAGCGTGCGGCGATCGCGCGAGCCGTCGCCGCGCGGCCGGCCCTGTTGCTGGCGGACGAGCCGACCGCGCGGCTCGACGCCGCGAACGCGCAGGAGATCGGGGCGCTGCTCCACCGCCTGGTTGCCGAAGCCGGCGTGACGATCGTCTGCGCGACCCATGACCCGCTCGTGATCGAGCAGGCCGACGAGGAGCTGGAGCTCCGGCGCTAAGCGTTCAGGCGGCCTGCTCGAGCGAACGGTCGACGGCGTCGGGCGAGAGCACGTGCTCGATCACCATCGTCGCCGCCCCGATCACGCCGGCGCGGTCGCCGAGGCGTGACGGGACGATGCGGAGGTCTCGGGTCGCCAGGGGAAGCGAGCGGCTGAAGATCCCCTCGCGCACCCCTGCCAGGAGCTGCTCGTGCGCCTCAGCGATGTCGCCGCCGATTACGATCACCGCGGGGTTGAAGAAGTTGACGGTGCCCGCGAGCACCTCGCCGAGAATGCGTCCGGCGTCGCGCACCATGCGGATCGCCCCTGGATGCCCGCTGCGGACGAGCCGGACGACGTCGCGGCTCCGACTCGCGTCCGCGCCCTGCGCCGCGAGCCGTTGCGCGAGCGCCTGGCCTCCGGCGATCGCCTCGAGGCACCCGATGTTCCCACACCGGCAGACGACGTCCTCGCTGCTCGTCGCGCGGATGTGGCCGATGTCCCCGGCGGCGCCGCGGGCGCCGCGGTGGATGTGGCCGTTGGCGACGATGCCGCAGCCGATGCCCGTGCCCACCTTGATCAGGAGCAGGTGCTCCGTCTCGCGCCAGTGCATCCGGTGCTCGCCCCGCGCCATGATGTTGACGTCGTTGTCGACGAGCACCGGCGCGCGGTAGCGCCCGTCGAACCAGTCCGGGATCGGGAAATCGTCCCAGCCCGGCATGATCGGCGGGTTGACTGGGTGCCCGCTCTCGAACTCGACGGGCCCGGGAACGCCGATTCCGATCCCTCTCAGGTCGGCTTCCGACCGGCCGACCTCCTCGAGGAGCTTGGTGAACCAGTCGTGCACCCACTCGAGCACGCGTTCGGGCCCGAGCGCGATGTCGAGGTCGGCCGCCCCCTCCGCCAGCGGCGTCCCGGCGAGGTCGCTCACGGCGACGCGGGCATGGGTCGCGCCGAGATCCGCGACGAGGACAACGCCGGCGTCGCGGTTGAACGCCAGCACGGCCGGGGGGCGCCCTCCCGTCGAGACGCTCCCACCGGTGTCCCGAACCAGCCCGTTGGCGAGCAGCGCGTCGACCCGTTGTGCGACGGTCGAGCGGGCGAGCCCCGTCACCCGTGCGAGGTCCGCCCGGGTGACCGCCACCTCCTCGCGGATCAGGCGCAGGAGCGCTCCGGCACTCGACCCGGGAGCGAGAGGCTTGGTCGCCATTCAGCTCAAAGTAAACCACGCACTGGACGAAGTACGGCAACTTTTGCTTGACAAATGGACGAAGTTCCCTTTAGCGTCTCGCCTCGATGTCGCTGAAGGCCGCGATCGCGGGCACCGGGTTCATCGGCAGGGTGCACGCCCGGTCGCTTCGGCTCGCCGGGGTCGAGCTCGTCGGTGTCGCCGCCTCCTCGCCCGCGTCTACCGCCTCCGCGGCCGCGGAGCTCGGCGCGGAGCGCGCGTACGACTCGGCCGACGAGCTCGTGCGCGACCCGGACGTCGACGTCGTCCACATCTGCACCCCGAACCATCTCCACGTGCCGCTCGCCGAGGCGGCGCTCGCAGCCGGCAAGCACGTCGTCTGCGAGAAGCCGCTGGCCACCGGCGCGGTGGGAGCGCGGCATCTCGCCGACCTCGCCTCCGACTCGCGGCGGCAGACGGCAGTGCCGTTCGTCTACCGCTACTACCCGACCGTTCGGGAGGCGCGAGAACGCGTCCGGCAGGGGCAGATCGGAAGGCTGCAGCTGCTGCACGGCACCTACCTCCAGGACTGGCTGCTGCGCCCCGACGACACGAACTGGCGCGTCGACGACGAGGCGGGCGGCCCCTCACGCGCCTTCGCCGACATCGGGTCGCACTGGTGCGATCTCGCCGAGTTCATCTCGGGCGATCGCATCACGCGGCTGTCCGCGCGCCTGCTCACGGCGGTGCCGGAGCGGACGGGCGAGCCGGGCAGGCACGCCTTCGGCTCCGGCGACGGAAGCGGAACGGCGCGGCGGGTGACGACCGAGGACGCGGCCCTCGTCCAGTTCGAGACCGAGTCGGGAGCGCTCGGCTCCCTCGTCGTCAGCCAGGTCTCCGCCGGCCGGAAGAACCGGCTCTGGCTCGAGCTCGACGGCAGCGAGGAGGCGCTGGCCTTCGACCAGGAGCATCCCGAGGAGCTCTGGTGCGGGCGCCGCGAGTCGCTGACGATCCGCCGCCGCGACCCGGCGGAGCTCTCCGAGGCGGCGGGGCGCCTCGCGTTCCTGCCCGCGGGACACCCGCAGGGCTACGCCGACTGCTTCGACGCCTTCGTGGCCGATGTCTACGAGGCCGTCGGCGGCGGCTTGCTCCCCGAGGGGACGCCGACGTTTGCCGACGGCCTGCGGGCCGCGCTGATCACCCACGCCGTGATCGAGTCCGCGCGAGACGGTCGGTGGGTCGACGTGGAGCGGATCCCGGCGCCCGTCGCCGACTCGCAGGCGGTGGGCTCGTGAAGCTCGGCTTCTTGACCTCGTGCATGCCGGAGCGGAGCCTGGAGGAGGTGGCCACCTGGGCCGGCGCCAACGGGTACGAGGCGCTCGAGCTCGCGGCCTGGCCTCGCCTTGGCGATCGACCGTTCACGGCGAGCCATATCACCGCCGAGGCGTTCGACGAAGCCGAGGAGGAGCGGGTGCGGAAGGCGCTCGACGACAACGGCCTCACGGTTTCGGCCCTGGCCTACTACGACAACAACCTCTCGCCCGATCCCGCGGAGCGCGAGGAGTTCCACGCGCATCTCCGCAACTGCATCGACGCGGCAGCAGCCCTCGGTGGCATCCCCGTCGGCACATTCATCGGCCGCGATCCGGGTGGCATTGTCGCCGAGAACCTGCGCGACGCCGAGCGCATCTTCCCGCCACTCGTCGAGTACGCCGGTGAGCGCGGCGTGCGGCTGATGATCGAGAACTGCGTGATGGAGGGGTGGCACCCGGACGGCTACCCCGGCAACCTCGCCTACTCGCCGGAGCTGTGGGAGTGGATGTTCTCGCTCGGTCTGTATCTCAACTTCGACCCGTCCCACCTGCTGTGGCTCGGGGTCGACCCGCTCGAGGCGCTCCGGCCCTACGTCGAGCACGTAGCCCACGCCCACGCCAAGGACGCCGAGACGTTCGACCGCGAGCGCAACCGCTTCGGCTTCTTCGGCCGCGTCTCGACGCGTGAGGAGGACCCCTGGGACATGGGCTGGTGGCGCTACCGCATCCCCGGGCTCGGGCAGGTCGACTTCCCCCGGTACGTCGACACCCTCTACGAGGCCGGCTTCGACGGCGTCCTCTCCGTCGAGCACGAGGATCCCGTCTGGGGCGGGACGCCGGAGCTCGTCGACGCGGGCCTCCGGATCGCCCACCAGAACCTCCGCGGGCTGGTGGTCGCATGACGAAGGTGCTCGAGGTCCGGAACCTCGTGAAGGAGTTCCCGGGCGTGAAGGCGCTCGACGGCGTCGACCTCGACGTCCTCGAAGCCGAAGTGCACTGTCTCCTCGGCCCGAACGGCGCCGGGAAATCGACGCTGATCAAGTGCGTGTCGGGCGCCGTCGAGCCGACGAGCGGCGAGATCCTCTTCAGGGGCGAGCCGCTCCCGCAAGGCGATCCCGCCGGATCCCTGAAGCGCGGCGTCGCGACGATCTACCAGGAGCTCGACCTGGTCCCCGACCTGAGCGTCGCCGAAAGCATCTTCCTGGCGCACGAGCCTCGCCGCGGCCCGCTGCTCGACCTCGACCGGATGTACCGCGAGTCCAAGGCGCTACTCACCCGCCTCGGCCACGAGTCGATCCCCGTGCGCGCCAAGGTCGGGAGGCTGCGTCCGGCGGCGCAGCAGATCGTGTCGATCGCGCGGGCCCTGTCCGGTGAGATGCGGCTGCTGATCATGGACGAGCCCTCGGCAATCCTCGACGAGGCAGAGATCGAGACGCTCTTCGAGGTGGTTCGCCGGCTCACCGCAGAGGGCGTGGGCGTCGTCTACATCTCACACCGCCTGGACGAGATCCGGCGCATCGGCAACCGCGTCACCGTCCTGGCCGACGGCCGCACGGCCGCCACCGGCATCCCGGCGACGACTCCGACCGACCAGCTCGTCGAGCTCATGGTCGGACGGAAGGTCGAGCAGCTCTATCCGGACCGGCCCGTCGGCGGCGAGCGCCTGCTCCTCGAGGTCCGCGACGCGAAGCGGCTCCCGGCCGTGCGAGGCGTCAGCCTGGAGGTCAGGGCCGGCGAGGTCGTGGGGCTCGGCGGGCTGGTGGGGTCGGGGCGCACGGAGCTCCTGCGGCTGATCTACGGCCTCGACCAGCTCGAGGAGGGCGAGATCCTCTTCGAGGGCAAGAGGCTGAGGGCCGGCCATCCGCGGGCGGCGATCCGCCGCGGGCTCGGGCTCGCGCCGGAGGACCGCAAGTCGCAGGCGCTCGTCCTCGACTGGAGCCAGACGAAGAACGTGACGATCGCGGACCTCGGCCGCTTCTCCCGCCTTCTGCTCGACATCCGTCGGGAGCGGGACGCGGCGCGCAAGCAGCTGCGGGCACTGAACACGGTTCCGGACGACCCGGACCGCCAGGTCCGGCTGCTCTCCGGGGGCAACCAGCAGAAGGTCGTGCTCGCGCGGTGGCTGCTCCACGAGTGCCGAGTGCTACTGCTCGACGAGCCGACACGCGGGGTGGACATCGCGACGAAAGCGGAGATCTACCGGATCATCAGCGCGCTCGCGGCGTCCGGGCTCGGCGTGCTCGTGGTGTCGTCCGAGCTCGAGGAGCTCGCGCACATCTGCACCAGGGTGCTCGTGATGCGCGAGGGGGAGATCGTCGCCGAGGTCGAGGGCAAGGACGCCACCGAGAAGACGCTGCTGCGCCACGCCGTCGCGCCGACGGATGCACCTGATCTGGTCGAGGAGGTCGTATGAGCACCCGTACGCAGGCCGCGTGGAGCGGTGCGTTGGCCCAGCGGGCGAAGTCGCTCGAGTTCCAGGAGTACGCGCTCGCGATCGTGGTCGTGCTCCTGTTCATCGCGGGCGCGATCCTGAAGCCGGACACCTTCCCGACCTGGGACAACATCCGGAACATGCTCACCCAGTCGAGCGTGGTGGGCGTGCTCGCGATCGGGATGACGTTCGTGATCGCCACCGCCGGCATCGATCTCTCGGTCGGCTCGATCGTCGCGGCGGCGGGGGTGTTCGGCGGCATTCTCCTCGGCGACAGCGGCACGAGCAGCCTCGTGTTCATCGTCGGGGCGATCCTGTTCGCGACCTTCCTCGGTACGGCGAACGCGACGGCCGTCGCCTACGGACGGGTGGTGCCGTTCATTGCGACGCTCGCGATGTTCTCGATCGCGAGGGGGCTCGCCCTGCTGCTGAACGACAAGCTGCCGGTGAGCCTTCTGGACCTGAACGGCGGCTCGTTCGGCGACCCCCGGCCCTTCTCGCTGCTCTGGTTCGGCGTCGGCCGGATCTTCGGGATCCCGGTGTCGGTCTTCGTCTTCCTGGCGATCGCGATCCTCGGCTGGATCGCCCTCAACCGCACCCGCTACGGCCGCTACGTGATCGCCGTGGGCGGGAACCGGGAGGCGGCGCGGATCGCCGGCGTGCCGGTCCGGCGGATCATCTTCAGCGTCTACGTGCTCTCGGGGTTCCTCGCCGGGATCTCGACCGTACTGCTCTGCGCCCGCCTCGGCAGCGCGTCGCCCGTGAGCGGCAACCTCTACGAGCTCGACGCGATCGGCGCGGTGGTGATCGGCGGAACGAGCCTCGCAGGCGGCCGCGCCACGATCGTCGGCACGTTCCTCGGCGTCCTCACCTTCGCGCTGATCTTCAGCCTGATGACCCAGCTCAACCTCTCGACCGAGATTCAGCAAGTGACGAAGGGCTTGATCGTCCTCGGTGCCGTCCTGCTGCAGCGCCCGGAGGCGCGGTACTGATGCCCGACACGGCCGGGCGCACAAGTCAACACACGAGGAGGTACGGAATGTCGCGCATGCGACTGTTCGTCACCGTCGCCGCCTGCCTGGCGCTCGGCCTGGGCGCCGCGGCCTGCATGGGCGACGACAACAAGACGGCCACGACGACGGTCACCGTCGGCGAGACGACGTCCGCCGGAGGCGGGTCCGCGTCCGGGAAGAAGGTGAACATCATCGCGAGCGTGCCACCGACCGACCACGGCTGGCTCGGCGCGATCTCGAAGGACGCCAAGGCGGCCGCCGAGAAGCATCCGGACGTCAACTTCGAGCTGGTCCAGGCCGCTGACGCCGACTCGCAGGCGCAGCAGATCGAGCAGGCGATCTCGAAGAAGCCAGATGTCCTCGTCGTCCTGCCGCAGGACGGGGCGGCGCTGACGCCCGTCGCGCAGAAGGCCGAGAAGGCCGGAATCCCGGTCGTGAACATCGACCGGCTGTTCACGGCGCCGGACGCGGCCACCGCCACGATCCTCGGCGACAACTACCAGATCGGCGTACTGGCGGCCGACTACATCTCCGACCAGCTCAAGTGCAAGGGCAACGTCGTGGAGATCCAGGGGCTGGCCGGGATCTCGGTGACCCAGGACCGCACGAAGGGCTTCACCGACACGCTGAAGCAGAAGTGCCCCGCCGGCGGCATCAAGATCGTCGCCTCGCAGCCGGGTGACTTCAACCCCGACAAGGGCCTGACGGTGATGGAGAACATTCTCCAGGCGCAAAGCAAGATCGACGCCGTCTACACCCACGACGACGACATGGCGCAGGGCGTCGTGCAGGCGATCCGCAACGCAGGCCGCGAGGACGAGATGTTCCTCACGGGCGTCGGCGGCTCGCAGGACGCCATGAAGCAGATCGAGGAGGGCGGGCTCTACCGCGCCACCTTCCTCTACAACCCGAACATGGCGGCCAGCGCCGTCAACATGGCCCGCCTGATCGGCCTCGGCGAGGGCTTTTCGGACCTCGTCCCGCCGGAGGTCCCGCGTCAGGTGGTCGTGCCCGCCGCCGTCGTCACGAAGGACAACGTCAGCGAGTACGAGCAGTACGCCTTCAACTAAGCCGGGTCATACGTGTGCGGCCCGCCGGGATCGATCCGGCGGGCCGCCGCATTGGTATGAATCGAGAGCCACCGGCGGCACTGCCTGGCGGTCTTTAGTTGATTTCCACTATGGCGAGGGCCGCCAACACATGAATCAACACGGACGGATAACGAGCTCCGCGCCGTTCATGTTGTGAAGCCCTGGCGCACCATGTTGCGGCCCGAGCGTGTCGATTGGCGTCGTCGGCGATGTAGCGCTGGCGTGGATATTGATGTGGAACTGGTTGAAGCCGCTTTGCACCCGCGGGTCGTCGCAGAGTCTCGGCCCGACTTGCACGAGGCCCGACGGCGTCGCCAAGAAGTGTCGGTGCGCCGCGATGTTCGGCACGTTGGGGTCAGCGGACGCGACAGTGGCTCCGACAATTGGGATCCCTGCCGTGATGGTCAGGACGGTCAGGACAATCAGGTGCCGCATCGATCTCCTCCTTGCCCCCCGTTCGTAGTTCGGAGATTCTCCTTTAACTTGCGCAAACTTTCAATGGCCCGGCCCCGCGCCGATCTCAGGCAGGCCGTTTTTGCGCGGCGCGGTCGCGGGGTCATCGACCCGGCTCAAACCAAGAATCGTGAACTAGACAGCCTTGTTGCCGCGGTAGAAACCGGCCTAGGGGACGGTGCGCCTGGGTTGACTCTCGCCGAGCTGGCCTCCAACTCGACGCCGACTTGTCACAAGCGCAGCGGGACCTTCTCCGATGCCCGCTCCTGCTGACGACCTGATCCCTTCGGGCAAGACGCTCGAGGAGCTCCCAGAGCTCGCGGGGCAACAGATCGACCGCTCAGGCGACGGCGACTGAACCAGGGCGTTCCGGGTAATGCTCTACTCGAGATGACGTTCGCGCGAAGTGCGATGCGACTGGCTCTGCTCGCCTGCGTGGCTCTGGCGCTCGGCGGCTGCGGCGGCGGCGACGACTCCAGTGGCGAGGCGACGACCGCGACCGCTGCGACGACGACCGAAGAGGGCGCCGCGGCCGGCAAGGAGGTCTTCGTCTCCAACTGCGGCGGCTGCCACACGCTCGCCGCGGCTGGCACGTCCGGGACGACCGGCCCGAACCTCGACGACCTCAAGCCGGACGAGGCGACCGTGGAGCAGCAGGTGCGGAACGGCGGCGGCGGCATGCCCGCCTTCGAGGGCGAGCTCAGCGAGGAGCAGATCAAGGCCGTCGCGAGCTACGTCGCCGAGAACGCCGGCTCGTAAAACCCTGTTTGACACGGCGCGGGTTGGGTAGGCCTTACGCGTAACGGTCCGCACCAGAGGGGGAAGACATGCCCAGGTTCACACTCAGGGCTGCGGCCGCTCTGTTCGTGCTCGCGCTCGGCACCGTCGTCACCGGCGGTGTGATCGCATCCTCGCAGTCGAGCGACGAACAGGCGATCAGACCAACGAGACAACCCGCCGACCGCACGGTCGAGACGCGGGTGAACCGCCTGCTTTCGCAGATGACGCTCCAGGAGAAGCTGGAGCAGATCCAGCTGCTGCCGGACTTCCTGGTCACCGAGGGCGAGGTCCGCAACGGACTCGGCTCGGTGCTGAGCGTCACCGATCCGGCGAGGATCCGCGAGCTGCAGCGCATCGCGGTCGAGGAGTCGCGGCTGAAGATTCCGCTGCTCTTCGCCTTCGACACGATCCACGGGTTCCGCACGGTGTTCCCGATCCCGCTCGCCACCGGAGCGAGCTTCGATCCGCAGGTCGCTACCGACGACCACACGTACGGCGCGCGGGAGTCCGCGGCCGTAGGGCTGAAGCAGACCTACGCGCCGATGGTGGACGTCTCGCATGAGCCGCGCTGGGGTCGCATCTCCGAGGCGGCCGGCGAGGATCCGTACCTCAACGCGGTGATGGCGGCGGCGAGAGTGAAGGCAATCCAGGGGCGCGACTACAGCGCACCCGACAAGCTCGTCGCGAGCCCGAAGCACTTTGTGGCCTACGGCCAGCCGGAAGCCGGCCGTGACTACAACACCACCGACATGTCGGAGCAGCGGCTCCGAAACTTCTACCTGCCGCCGTTCAAGGCGGCGTTCGAAGCCGGCGCCGACACCGCCATGTGCGCTTTCAACGCCATCAACGGTGTTCCGGCCTGTGGCAACGACTACACGCTGAACGACATCCTCAAGGGGGAGTGGGACTTCGACGGGTTCGTCGAGAGCGACTGGACCGCCGTCGCGGAGATGCGTGCGTGCCCGCCGGTGAATCCCAACGGCGGTGAGTGCGGCCACGGCGTGGCCGCGGACGGCCCGGCCGCCGCGGCGCTCGCGCTCAACTCCGGCGTCGACTCGGAGATGACGAGCACCCTGATCCGCGACTTCGGAGAGCAGCTGCTCAGTGAGCACAGGATCTCGATGCAGCGGATCAACGATGCCGTCCGCCGGATCCTGCGCGTGAAGTTCCGCGCGGGGCTGTTCGAGCATCCGTACGCGCCGTTCCTACCGGCCGAGGCCGAGGCGCAGATGCTGAAGCCCGACGCCGTGGCGGCAGCCCGGCGTGCTGCGGGTCGGTCGATGGTGCTGCTGAAGAACGAAGGCGGCATCCTGCCGTTCGACCCGGCGAAGAAGACCGCCGTGATCGGCCCGCTCGGCCGGAACCAGCACGACCTGCTCGGCCCCTGGTGGGGCGTCGGGCGGGATGCCGACGTCGTATCCGTCTTCGGCGGCATCAACGAGCAGAGCCCGGGCGCGACGTTCGCCGAAGGGTGCACGCTCTCGAACGAGGAGCCGCCGACGAACAACCCCGAGGGTTGTCAGTCTGACGCCGGCTTCGCCGCGGCCGTCGCCGCTGCGAACGCGGCCGACCAGGTCGTACTCGCCGTCGGCGAGACGCGCGAGATGAGCGGCGAGGCGGCGGCGCGGAGCACGCTCGACCTGCCGGGCCGGCAGGAGGAGCTCATCCGCGCGATCAAGGCCACCGGGAAGCCGGTCGCAGTCGTGCTCTTCAACGGGCGCCCGCTCGCGCTCGAGGACATCGTCGGTGACATGCCGGCGCTCCTCGAGGCGTGGTTCCCGGGCGTGCAGGGCGGCAACGCCGTCGCCGACGTCGTGTTCGGGAAGGTCAACCCCGGCGGCAAGCTGCCGGTGTCGTTCCCGCGCCGGCTCGGCCAGGTGCCGATCTACTACAACCACGAGCGGACCGGCCGGCCTTGCAACCCCGACTCGAAGTACAACTCGCGGCACCGCGACATCCCGAGCTGCTCGCCGTTGTACGAGTTCGGTTACGGGCTCAGCTACACGACGTTCTCGATCACCAACCTCCAGCTGAGCTCGTCGTCCGTCTCCCGCCATGGCAACATCAGCGCCTCGGCGACGGTGACCAACACCGGCAGTCGGACGGGTGACGAGGTCGTCCAGCTCTACATCCACGACCCGGTGGCGAGCATCTCGCAGCCGGTCCGCCGTCTGCGCGGCTTCGATCGGGTGACGCTTACTCCCGGCCAGTCCCGGACGGTCACGTTCACGCTCGACCGGAGCGACTTCGGCTTCTACGACAACCGCGGCAGGTTCGTCGTGGAGCCGGGCGAGATCGACGTCTACGTCGGCGACAGCTCCAATGCTCAGCTGACGAAGTCGTTCACGGTTCGCTAGCCGTGTACCGGAGGGCCCGCTTCGCGCGGGCCCTCCGCAGCTTTCGTCCGGACGAGTACCGTCAAAGGCGTGGACGCTCCGACCGCGATCCTCTTCGACATCGACGGCACGCTGATCAGCACCGGCGGCGCGGGGGCGGTCTCGTGGCGCCGGGCGTTCGACGAGCTGCACGGTGTTCCGGCCGACATCGGCGAGTTCACTGACGCGGGAATGACCGATCCCGAGGTGGGGCGGCGCACGTTCGCGGCCGTCCTGGGCCGCGAACCCACGCCGCGCGAGCTGGCGCGCCTGATGGCCGTTCGGCTCAAGTACCTGCCCGCGGCGGTTGCCGAGTCGAAGGGCTACGTGGTCCTCGACGGGGTCGAAGAGCTGCTCCCGCGCCTCGTTGACGAGGGCTATCTGCTCGGCCTGACCACGGGCGGGACCGACTCGACGGCGTTCATCAAGCTCATGCGCGCCAACCTCGCGCGCTGGTTCACCTTCGGCGGCTACGGGTCGGACTCGACCGACCGGACCGAGCTGACCCGCATCGCGATCGAGCGCGCAGGACGTCTCCTCGGCGAGAAGCTCGACCCGAAGACCGTTCTCGTCGTCGGGGACACGCCGCTCGACGTCGAGGCCGCACACGGCGCGGGAGCGGTCGCCGTCGGAGTGGCGAGCGGCCATCACACCGCCGAGCAGCTCCGGGAGGCCGGCGCCGACTACGTGCTCGAGTCGCTGCGGGAGCCGCTGCCCGGCGTGCTGGACGCGGTGATGTAGGTCCAGACGCAGTTGAACGTCGGCCGGCCGCCAAAGATCACTGCGAGCGAGTCGTGGAGCAAGCGCAGCCGGTCGGCGGCCGCTTCCTCGGTCGCGGCCTCACCGTCGACCTTGGCCGAGCCGCCGACCCAGCCGAGGACGGCGTCGGCGTAGGCAGCGAGGAACTCGTACCACTCCTCGACATCCGCCTCGATCGTCCGCTCGGTCACCTCGTCGACCTCGAACCCGGCGTCGCGCAGCGCTTCCAGGTAGTACTCGAGCGGCCGGGGAGCGAGGAAGACGCGGTCGCGGTAGTCGAGGTATGCGCGCATCCGGTCCTCGTCCTCGAGCAACGGTCGGTAGCCCGCATACCGGTCGTCGGTCCGAACGATCCCCGTCGCGACCTCGTGGACGACGTAGACCGTCTCGTCGATGATCCACTCGTTCTCGGCCGCGCGCGGGTTCCGCAGGTTTCCGGACGTGATCCGCACCTTGGCGTCCGGCCGCAGCACCCGAGCCCAGGCGCGGAGCGTGTCGGGGAGGTCGTCGTAGAGGTGGATCGCGTTCGTCGAGACGAGCGTGTCGGCGAGGAAGCCGTCCGGCAGGACCTCGTCGACGTACTGCAGCCGCCGCGCGTCGTCGAGGTACCGGAGGCGCCGGAACGCGATGCGCTTGTCCGAGCGGAAGCGGTCGAGCGCGACGCGCAGGAACTTCGGGGAGCTGTCGACGATCAGCATCCCGACCTGGCGGTCGAAGATCCGCAGTCGGAGGCGGTCGAGGAGGATTCCGGTGCCGCCCGAGTAGTCGATCAGGATCTGGCCCTCGCGCAGGTCGGCAGCGAGTTGCTCCACGGTCAGGTCGAGGTTCCGGTACCAGCCGTGGTTCTCGACCGTGTCGTAATGGAGGCCGAAGGCTTCGATGGGTTGCTGGACCCAGTCCTCGTGGGGGATCCGCTCGAAGTCGTGCCAGTCGAAGGTGAAGCCGCGCCTGCGGTCGGGGTCGACGACGGGCCGTGTGAGCCCAGCGTGGGCCGCGATCAGTTCGGGGACGAGTCGCGGCGGGAGCCGGCCCCAGCCGCACGGGGTGGCGAGCCCGAACTCGTCCACCGCCTCTGCCGCTGCCTCGATCCGGCGCCGCGTGTCGTCGGCGCCCTCGCCCGGCTGGAGCGCGCCGAGGTAGAGCTCGGTCTCCGGGTGGAGCCGCAGGTCGGCCAGCGGAGCCGTGAACGTACCGGGGTCATCACGGGTGAGCGGGAGGTGGATCCAGTTGAGCGGCCGGTCGAGCGCAGCCGAGAGCCCGTTCGCGACTTCGACCATGCGGCCCACGTCCGGCGGCGGATGGCGCTCCGCCTGCTCGTCGTGCCCGAGACAGAAGTGGAAGCCGAGCTCGACCTCGGAGGGGACCACTCGGCTGATGCGGATCAGCCGCTCGAGGATCCCCGCCTTTACGTCCGGGAACCAGCTCGGGAGGTCGCCCTCGAGCATCCCGAACTCGACGTTTGTGTCCCACTGGAAGGCAAGCTGATCGTGCGGGATCGTCGCGAGGATCTGCTCGACCTCCGCCGACATCGCCGCCTCGTAGGCGTGTTCGGCCGCAGCCTGGTGCTCGGCGGCGACGAAGGCGCTGACCGGCGCGAGCGGCGTCGGCAGGCAGACCTGGAACCGGCAGCCGGAGGGCACGACGCCGTCGCGCTTCAGCGGCCCGAAGACGGCGTACGACACCGCGGCGGCGTCGGCGTATCCGAGCGGGCCGAAGCGAAGCTCGGACGTTTCGTCCTCGGACCGCAGCCGGAGGCGCGGTAGAGCCCGGTAGGAGCCGGGCGCGGGCGGCGCGACCTCGAACTGCGGCCGGGAGCTCAGCACCGGGTACTGCCAGACGATCCAGTCCGCCCGCGGGCCCGTCTCGCCGTCCGGGATCCGGCGGAGTCGGTCGCCGAGACCCGCGCTCAGCGTTCGAAAGACCTCGTCGCTCGAGCCGAGCGGGACACTGCCGACGAGGTGCGCGCCGAGCGGCACGTAGGCGCTCCCACCGTTCGGCATTGGCGGAGGGTAACGAGCGTCTGTTCTCGATGCGAACACGAAGGCGGTTTGCGCACAGACCGTCCGAAAACCTGTTAGGACTAGCGAATCGCGTCCGCGCCGGGCATAGCGTCGCCGGGCACCCTCGCCGAGGGCAGGCGGCCTCTGGCCGAGACGCTGACTGCGTCCGCCCTGCCCCTGCTCGTCACGGCCGCCTCGATCGCCGCGTTCCTGCTCCTCTGGCAGTTCGTCTCGACGTCGGGGCTGATCTCCGAGCAGGACCTGCCGGCGATGACGACGACCTTCAGCGAGCTGTGGTCGATGATGCACACCCACGAGTTCTGGGCGGGGTTCGCGCACACCGTGCGCGGCTGGGCGCTCGGGCTCGGGATCGCCACGTTCCTGGCGGTCCCGACCGGAATCCTGCTCGGCTCGAGCGGCTTCGCGAACCGGGCATTCCGCGTCCCGGTCGAGTTCCTGCGCCCGATCCCGTCGGCGGCGCTGATCCCGCTCCTCTTCCTGACGCTGGGGACGACGCTCAGGAGCGAGGTCTTCCTCGCTGCCTTCGGCGCGTTCTGGCCGCTGCTCGTCCAGACGATCTACGGTGTCCGTGACATCGACCCGGTCGCGATCGACACGGCGCGGTCGTTCGGCGTGGGCAGCTTCGAGCGGCTCTACCGGATCAAGCTGCCGAGCGCGGTGCCGTACATCGCCACCGGGCTCCGAATCTCCTCGAACGTCGCGCTGATCCTCGCCTTCACCGCCGAGCTCTTCATGGGCGTGCCGGGGCTCGGCCAGATGATGAACGTCGCCGAGTCGTTCGGCCTCACCGTCCAGGTGTACGCGCTGGCGGTCGCGACAGGGTTCCTCGGTCTCGCGATCTACGTCGTCTTCTCGCAGCTCGAGCGGCGCGCGCTCCGCTGGCATCCCTCGCACCGACTGGACGCCGCATGAACAGGAAGGCCTACAACGCCGCTGCGGTTGCGGCGGAGATCGCCGTCCCGGTCGCCCTGCTCGTCGCCTGGCAGGCGTGGACGGTGCACGCCAACGACCCGAGGTTCCCGCGTCTGTCCACGATCCTCGTCCAGTTTCGCGAGCTGTGGCTGTTCTCGGAGTTCAACCTCCACGTCGTCCCGAGCCTCGAGCGGATCGGCCTCGGCTTCGGGATCGCCGTCGTCCTCGGGATCGCGCTCGGCGTCCCGCTCGGCCTCTCGCGCTGGGGGCGCATCATCGCCATGCCGCACGTCGAGTGGTGGAGGGCGATGCCGCCGCCGGCGCTGCTCCCAATCTCGATCGTCCTGCTGCACTCAATCGGCAACCGCCAGAAGGTCGCGTTCATCGCGTTTTTCTGCCTCTTCCCGATCCTCCTGAACACGATCGACGGCGTCCGCGGGATCGACCCGGCGCTGCTCGACACCGCGCGCTCCTATGGGATCCGGCGGTTCGAGCGGATCCGGCGGATCGTCCTGCCCGGGGCACTGCCACAGATCTTCGCCGGCCTGCGGACGAGCCTCTCGCTGGCGGTGATCATGATGGTGCTCACCGAGTACTTCTCGAGCTCGAGCGGCGTCGGCTATGTCCTGCTGATCTCCAAGAACACGCTTCAGCTGGCGCCGATGTGGGCGGCAATCGTGCTGATCGGGGTGCTCGGCTACCTTCTGAACCTCGCCCTGATCCTCGTCGAACGCCGCGTGCTCGCCTGGCATCGGGGCTGGCGCGCGGCTGTCGTCCAATGAGCGCCTACGCCGGCCACCTGCTCGAGATCCGGAACGTCGGCAAGACGTACGGCAGCGGCCCCAAGGCGACCCATGCGATCGACGACGTGTCGTTCGCCGTCGAGGATCGTGAGTTCGTCTGCGTCGTCGGGCCCTCGGGCTGCGGGAAGACGACCCTCCTCAAGTGCGTCGGCGGCCTGCTTCGGCCCTCCAAGGGCCAGGTGCTCCTGCGCGGCAAGCCGGTCACCTCGCCGCCGGAGGAGATGGCACTCGTCTTCCAGGAGTACGGACGCTCGCTGATGCCCTGGGCGTCGGTCCGGAACAACGTGTTGCTGCCGCTGCGGCACAAGGCTCTCGGGCGGAAGGAACGGAGGGCGCTCGTCGAGGAGGCGCTCGACGCCGTCGGCCTCACCCGCTTCATCGATCACTACCCCTGGCAGCTCTCGGGCGGGATGCAACAGCGTGTCGCGATCGCCCGGGCGCTCGCCTACCAGCCGTCCATCCTCCTGATGGACGAGCCGTTCGCATCGGTCGATGCGCAGACGCGCGCCGACCTCGAGGACCTCGTGCTCCGGGTGCGTGAGGAGTTCGCGGTCACGATCCTCTTCGTCACGCACGACATCGACGAGTCCGTCTATCTCTCCGACCGTGTCGTCGTCCTCACCCAGGCGCCGACAGAGGTCAAAGAAATCGCAGAGGTCGACCTGCCGTTCCCCCGCGACCAAATCGCGACGAAGGAACTGCCGGACTTCACGCAGCTCCGCGGGCACATCTACCGCCTGATCCGGCGGGAGCACGTGGAGCCGGCTGAGGACCTGGCGACGGCGACCGCAACGAAAGGAGAACAGGAATGAACGCACGTATGCGTGACCGGGGCGCGCGGCGCCTCGGCCTCGCCATCATCGCCTGCGCCGTCGTCGCGCTGGCGCTCTTTGGCGGGTCGGCGGCGAGCGCACCGCGCGCGACGCCGACGACCGAGGTCAAGCTGCTCACGCTCCCGATTGCGAACACCTTCCCGCTCGACCTCGGGGTCAAGAAGGGGTTCTTCACGGCCGAGGGGATCGAGATCAAGAAGACGGTCGTCGCGAGCGGCAACGACGTCATCCTCGGCCTCGGCAACAACAACGCCGAGGTCGGCTTCGGCGGCTTCGTCCCGTTCATGATCGGCAGCACGGGCGGCATCCCGCTCCAGCTGCTGACGGCCAGCGAGGTCGAGGGAACCTCCCAGGCAGACAACTGGCAGAACATCCTCGTCAAGGGCTCGAGCTCGATCCGCACGCCGCGCGACCTCGCCGGGAAAACGATCGCCGTCAACGCGCTCAAGGGCGTGGGCGAGGTGATGATCAAGGCGGCGATGCAGAAGCTTGGCATCTCGCCGACCTCGTTCCGGCTGACCGCCCTGCCGTTCCCGCAGATGCGGTCGGCGCTGAACAACGGCCAGGTGGACGCGATCTGGACGCCGGAGCCGTTCCTCTCGCAGGCCCTCAACATCGACCATGCGCGCATCGTGATGGCGCCCGGGCCGGTGCTCGGGAAGTTCTTCCCGATCGGCGGGTATGCGGCCAAGCCGAGCTGGATCTCAAGCCACCGCGCCACCGCCGCGAAGTTCCGGAGGGCGATGAACCGGTCGCTGCTCTACGCCCAGTCGCACCCGCAGGAGATCCGCGAGATGCTGCCGGCGGGCACGCAGAACGTCCGTCTGCCGATCTGGACCACGATCGTGAACCGCGCGCAGATCCAACAGCTGGCGACCTACGCGCGGCGCTACGACGTGATCACGAAGGCGCCGAACCTGAAGCAGCTGATCCCTGACGGCATCGCCAGCGGCCTCACGCTCCAGGGGAGCGTCAAGGCCAAGACCGTGTTCCTGCGCGTCGACGGCAAGGCCGTCACGAAGCTCGCGCCGGGGCCGTACAACATCGTCGTGGCCGACACCTCGAAGAAGAACGCGTTCGCGTTCGTCGGGCCGAAGGTGCACCGGCGGACGAAGGTGAAAGGCGTCGGCCGCGTCACCTGGCCGGTCAACCTGAGGAAGGGCGTCTACAGGTACTGGGGGACCGCTGCCCCCGGGGCGAAGAAGCGCATCACGGTCGGGTAGCTAGGAGGGTTTGGCGCAATACAGACTGTATTGCGCCGAACCCTTCTACGGCGCGAACGTCTTCGTCGGAGCGATCGCCACGTCGAGGAGCAGCGGCTCCTCGCGCGTGGCGAGCTCCGGCACGACCTCGTCGAGCGTCGCGGTGAGCGTGCCGAGGTCGGCGACCTGCCGGGCGTCGCAGCCCTGCGCCCGCGCGAGGCCGGCGATGTCGACGTCGAAGCCGGGCCACGGGCCGGCCGCGCCGGCCCGCTCGGCCAGCCGGTCCATGATCACGTAGCCCTTGTTCGAGAGGATCACGAACAGGGCGCCGACGCGGTAGTGCGCGGCGCTCCAGAGCGCTTGGATGCCGTACAGCGACGAGCCGTCGCCCACGACGGCGACGACCGGCCGCTCCGGCAGGGCCATCCGCAGCCCCGTCGAGCCGGCGAGGGCGAAACCGAGCCCGCCCATCGCGGCGCTCACGAAGCCGAGCGGCCGCCGGGCGAGCAGCCGCTCGTGGATCTCCGGTCGGTCGACCGGCGCCTCCTCGACGACCACCGCGTCGTCCGGCAGCCGCTCGGCGAGCGCCGAGAGCACGTGGCTGGCGAGGAGTGACTCGCCCGCGCCGCGAGGGTCGGGCGGTGGCGGCGGGGTGAAGGGCTCGGGCGCCGGGCCATCCCGCACAGGGACGAGCTCGGCGAGCGCACGGCACACGGCGGCCGGCGACGCGAGGACCGCGAGGTCGCCGGCACTGCGGTGGACTTCCTCCGGGACGTCGCCGACGACCGCGATCCGCGTTCGGGGCTCGGTGAAGGCGCCCGGCGTGTACGGCGACTGGCGGAACGCGGGGGCGCCGACGACGAGCACCGCGTCGTAGGGGGCGAGCTTTTCCCGAAGCCGCGGCCGGTCCGCGGGGAGGACGCCGGCGTAGAGCCGATGATCCTGAGGGAAGCCGGCTCGGGCGCCGAACGACTCCTGAAAGACCGGCGCGTTGAGCCGCTCCGCGAGCGCGGCAGCGGCCGCCCAGCCGGCCTCGCTGTCGTTGCCGGCGCCGACCACGAATGAGGGCGACGAGGAAGCGGCGAGGAAGTCGGCGAGCGCGGCGACGGCTTCCGGGTCGGCGCCGGCGCTGCGGACCACCCGGCCCGGCGCCGCAGGCTCGCGCTCGTCGTCGGCGGGGGCGCTCCAGTCGTCCATCGGCACGATCACGAGCGCCGGCCCGCGCTGAGTCATCGCCTCGTGCGCGGCGCGCGAGATCGCGCCGGGGACGTCCTGGGCTCGCGTCGGCTCGTCGGCCCAGACCGGATACTCACCGCCGAGCCCACGGAGCCGGCCGGTCAGGAACGGCTCGTAGGGCAGATGTCTCCGGTCCTGCTGGCCGACCAGGACGACGACCGGCGCACGGTTGACTCGGGCGGTGGCCAGGGCGCCGACCGCGTTCCCGAGGCCGGCCGTCGTGTGGAGGAGCGCGAACGCCGGCTCGTCCCGGCCCAGCGCCCACCCCGTGGCGAGACCCACGACCGACGCCTCGTGCAGGGCGAGGACGAAGCGAAGGTCTTCGGGGAACCCGGACAGGAACGGCACCTCGGTCGAGCCGGGGTTACCGAAGACCGTCGTGAGGCCCCGGTCGCGGAGGACGTCGAACGTCTGGTCTCGGACGGTCTGCGGCCCGCTCACGCGCGGCAGTATCGCGTACGCAGGAGTTCGGTATGAGAACATGCGTTCACATGGCGGAAGCGGAGGCGCGGAATCCGGACTACGTCCAGTCGCTCGAGCGAGGCCTCGCTGTCATCCGCGCCTTCGGCGCCGAGAGCCCGCAGCTCAGGCTGAGCGACGTCGCGCGAGCGACCGGGCTCACCCGCGCGGCGGCGCGCAGGTTCCTCCTTACGCTCGCGGCGCTCGGCTACGTCCGCCAGACCGGCAGCGACTTCTCGCTCCGGCCGCGGGTGCTCGAGCTCGGCTACGCCTACCTCTCGGCGCTGTCGCTCCCGGAGGTCGCGCAGCCGCACATGGAGGCGCTCGTCGCGGCGGTGAACGAGTCGTCCTCGATCGCCGTCCTCGACGACCTCGACATCGTCTACGTCGCCCGCGTCCCGACGCAGCGGATCATGACTATCACGATCGCAGTCGGAACCAGGCTCCCCGCCTACGCCACCTCGATGGGCCGAGTCCTGCTCGCCGGGCTCGACGACGGTGCGCTGGAAGCGCGCCTCGGGCGGATGGACCTGGAGCGGTTCACCTCGACGACGGCCACGAGCATCGACGACCTCCGTGAGCGGATCGACGTCGCGCGCGACGCAGGCTGGGCGATGGTCGACCAGGAGCTCGAGCAGGGCGTCCGGTCGGCCGCGGTCCCGATCCGCGACTCGACCGGCACCGTCCTCGCTGCGCTGAATGTGTCCGTCCACGCCACGCGGATGACGATGCCTGCCCTGCGGAAGGAGGTCGTCCCACGGCTTCTCCGCACCGCCGCTTCGATCGAGGTCGACCTGAGCGTCTCCGGCGCGGCCGCCGGATCCGGTACGCCTTGACACCCCGCAGTCACCGATGGGAGAGTGCGGTGCGATAGACGGATTGTTGTTCTCATCCCGAACACTCCGGTAGTCGAGCACGCAAGGGAGGCATGCGATGACTGCAAGCGCCACCGAGAACACCGTCCGCGGCCTGCACATCGGCGGGCGGTGGACAGACGCCGAGGGAGGGGGGACGTTCGAAGACGGCGATCCCTACACGGGCGAAGCGGTCGCCAGCATCCCCGCCGGGACGCGGGAGGACGCGCGGCGCGCGATCCAGGCGGCCGCGGAGGCCTTTCCGGGCTGGTCGCACACGCCGCCGGCCGAGCGCCAGCGGATCTTCCTGAAGGCGGCGGACCTGCTCGAGGCACGGCAGGAAGACGTGGGTTCCTGGCTCACCCGCGAGACCGGCGCCACCTTCGGCTTCGCCATGTTCCAGCTGCACTTCGTGCCCAACCTCTTCCGCCAGGCGGCCGCACTGGCCTACGCGCCGATCGGGGAGATCATCCCGTCGGACACCGGCGCCTTCGCCATGGGCATCCGCCGGCCGGTGGGCGTAGTCGGGGCGATCGCGCCGTGGAATGCGGCGCTGATTCTCTCGGCGCGGGCGATCGCCGCGCCGCTGGCGCTCGGAAACGCCGTGGTGCTCAAGCCGTCGGAGCACTCGCCGTACGTCGGCGGGTTGCTCTGGGGGGACATCTTCGCCGAGGCGGGGCTGCCGGAGGGCGCGCTCAACATCGTCACCCACGCTCCGGGCGAGGCAGGGCCGATCGCCGAGGAGCTGACGGAGAACCCCGCAGTCCGCGTGATCAACTTCACCGGCTCGACGAATACGGGCCGGGAGCTCGCCGAGGCAGCGGGCCGGAACCTGAAGCGCATCCTGCTCGAGCTCGGCGGCTCGAACCCGCTGATCGTCCTCGGCGACGCCGACCTGGACTACGCGGTCGACGCCTCCGCCTTCGGCGCGTTCCTCCACCAGGGCCAGATCTGCATGTCCGCGCGCCGGATCATCGTGGAGCAATCGATCGCGGACACCTTCGTCGACCGCCTGGTCGAGAAGACGAAAGGGCTCAAGGCCGGCGATCCGAAGGAGCAGGACACGATCATCGGGCCGCTGATCACCGAGGACGCCGTCGCCACGGTGAAGAGCCGGGTCGACGACGTCGTCAGGCAAGGCGCGAAGGTGCTGGCCGGCGGCGAGGCCGAAGGGTCCGTTTACCAGGCGACGCTCCTCCG
Organism: Gaiellaceae bacterium; assembly: GCA_035535195.1. Taxonomy (GTDB): domain Bacteria; phylum Actinomycetota; class Thermoleophilia; order Gaiellales; family Gaiellaceae; genus JACDAN01. Next base: position 41,790 of record DATLQK010000093.1, read on the forward strand.
CGACGTCCCGGACGACTCGGAGTTCGCCCAGGTCGAGACCTTCGGGCCCGTCGCCTCGATCGACGTCGTCGCCAGCGCGGACGAGGCGGTCGAGCGCGCGAACAACACGGCCTACGGGCTCACGGCCGGGATCATCACCTCGGACACCGAGCGCGGCCTCGCACTGGCCCAGAAGATCCAGGCAGGGATCGTCCACGTCAACGACCAGACGGTGGACGACGAGCCGCAGATGCCGTTCGGCGGCGTGAAGGAGAGCGGCTTCGGCCGCTTCGGCGGCACCGCCGCGATCTCGGAGTTCACCGAGCTGCACTGGGTGACCGTCAGCGCCTCCCACCCGTTCCCGTTCTAGACGCGAGGCCGGGGCCGGCGTGGCCGAGATCGTTCCGCTCACCGAGGCGGTTCGCGAGCTCGTTCGAGACGGCGACGTCGTCGCGCTCGAGGGCTTCACGCACCTGATCCCGCACGCGGCCGGCCACGAGCTGATCCGGCAGCGGCGGCGCGACCTGACGCTCGTCCGGATGACGCCCGACGTGGTCTACGACCAGCTGATCGGGATGGGCTGCGCGAGGAAGCTGATCTTCTCCTGGGGCGGCAATCCCGGCGTCGGCTCGCTGCACCGGCTGCGCGACGCCGTCGAGCACGACTGGCCCTCGCCACTCGAGCTCGAGGAGCACTCGCACGCCGGGATGGCCGCCGGGTACGCGGCCGGCGCCGCCAACTTCCCCTTTGGGCTCGTGCGCGGTTACGAGGGGACCGACCTGGCCGAGCAGACCCGGGTCGGCTGGGTCAGCTGTCCGTTCACCGGCGAGCGCGTGGCCGCCGTCCCGGCGATCCGGCCCGACGTCGGGATCGTCCACGCCCAGCGCGCGGACGAGGCGGGCAACGTGCAGCTCTGGGGGATCAGTGGCGTCCAGAAGGAGGTCGTGCTCGGCTCCAGCCGCTCGATCGTCACCGTTGAGGAGATCGTTCCGGAGCTCGAGCCGCGGCCGGACGCCGTGCTGCTCCCGGCCTGGACGATCACAGCCGTCTCACCGGCGCCGGGTGGCGCCCACCCGTCCTACGCCCACGGTTACTACGACCGCGACAATGCGTTCTACGTCGCCTGGGACGAGATCGGCCGCGACCGCGACCGCTTCCGGGACTGGATGCAACGTCACGTGCTCGACACGGCGGACGTGACGGAATACCGGAGCCTGCTCGCCGCACGGGAGACCTCGCCGGTATGACGGTCGACGCGCCCACGTACACCGCAGACGAGCTGATGGCGGTCACCGCAGCCCGGCGCCTCAGCGACGGCGCCGTCTGCTTCGTCGGCATCGGATTGCCGAGCCGCGCGGCGAACCTGGCCCGCGCGACGCACGCCCCGAACTGCGTCCTGATCTACGAGAGCGGAGCGATCGGGGCGAAGCCGCGGCACCTGCCGCTGTCGATCGGCGACGGCGAGCTCGCGGAGACCGCCGACGCAGTCGTTTCGGTGCCGGAGATCTTCACGTACTGGCTCCAGGGCGGCTGGATCGACGTCGGCTTCCTCGGCGCCGCGCAGATCGACCGGCATGGAAACCTGAACAGCACGGTGATCGGCGACTACGACGAGCCGAAGGTGCGGCTCCCCGGCGCGGGCGGCGCACCCGAGATCGCGTCCTGGTGCCGGGAGACATTCGTGATGCTTCGCCAGACGCCGCGGACGTTCGTCGAGCGACTCGACTTCCTCACCACCGTCGGCCACCAGGCGGCGGGCGGCGGCGGCGCCGGGGTGACCTGCGTCGTGACCGACCTCGGAGTGCTGGAGCCGACCCCCGGGACGGGCGAGCTGCGGCTGACCGAGCTCTTCCCGAACGTCACAGCCGACGACGCGCGAGGGGCGACCGGCTGGGATCTCCAGGTGGCCGACGACCTCGAGACGGTTTCGCCTCCGTCGGCCGGTGAGCTCGAGGCCCTGCGCGCGCTGGTGCCCGCGAACGAGGAGACTGTCGCTCCGTGAGCCGCAGGACCGCTCAGAAGCCGCGGACGCTCGTCGACGGCGGCGATCCAGCCCAGCCGGCGTACCTCCATCCCGACTACGTCTCGACCAGGCTCCGCGCTCCGCAGCGGCCCCTGATCGTCCTCCCGCACACGGAGTCCGAGCTGACGGGGCCCGCCTACGGCCACGAGTCGATCGGCGAGCTCGACCACGACCTGACGCGCCAGCACGCCGGCGAGCCGCTCGGCGAGCGGATCATCGTCACGGGGCGGGTGCTCGACTCGGCGGGGAGGCCGGTGCGGTCGGCGCTGATCGAGCTCTGGCAGGCGAATGCGGCCGGCCGCTACCACCATGACGTCGACCGACATCCGGCGCCGCTCGACCCCAACTTCACGGGCGCCGGGCGCTGCCTGACCGACGACGAGGGCCGCTACCGCTTCGTCTCCGTCAAGCCCGGCGCCTATCCGTGGCGGAATCACCCGAACGCCTGGCGGCCCGCGCACATCCACCTCTCGATCTTCGGGCGCGCGTTCACGAACCGGCTCGTGACCCAGATGTACTTCCCGGGCGACCCGCTCTTCGCCTTCGACCCGATCTTCCAGTCCGTTCGCGATCCGAAGGCGCGCGAGCGCCTGATCTGCAGCTTCGACCTCGAGACGACCGAGCCCGAGTGGGCGCTCGCCTACAGCTTCGACCTCGTCCTCGGCGGCCCGAACGAGACCCCGCTGGAGCGCTAGTGGCAGCCGAGCCGACACCGTCGCAGACCGTCGGGCCGTACTTCTCGCTCGGGCTGCTCCTGCGCGACGCGGATCAGGTGGTGGCGCCCGACGCACCGGGCGCGATCCGGCTGACGGGCAGCATCCGCGACGGCGACGGAGAGCCGGTCCCCGACGCGATGGTCGAGGTGTGGCAGGCCGACGAGGAGGGCCAGTACCGGCCGGAGTTCGGCTGGGCGAGGTCGGGCTGCGACGGCGACGGCCGCTACTCGCTCGTCCTCGTCAAGCCCGGACGCGTGGCCGACGCGGTGGGCGGCCTCCAGGCGCCGCATCTGACGATGCTCGTCTTCGCGCGGGGCCTGCTGAGGCCAGTCCTCACCCGCATGTACTTCCCGGACGAAGCGGATGCCAACGCGGAGGATCACGTGCTCGCCTCGTTGGAGGACGCGTCGTCGCTGGTGGCGCGTCCGACCGGCGACGGGCTCGAGTTCGACATCCACCTTCAGGGCGAGGGCGAGACGGTCTTCTTCGCCGTCTAGCGCCATGTTCGACCGGATCTTCGTGCCCGCTCCGCTTCGGGACGCGCTGTCGGACGAGGCCTGGCTCCAGGCGCTGCTCGACGTCGAGCGGGCGCTGGCCGGTTCGGAGGCCCGGGTGGGGGTCATCCCGGAGGAGACCGCGCGCGCGATCGCAGACGTGTGTCGAGCCGAGCGGTTCGACGCCGCCGCGCTGGCGGACGAGGGCCGTTCGCCCGGGAACCCCGTCGAGCCGCTGGTGCGCGCACTACGGGAGGCCGTCGGCGGCGATGCGGCCGAGTACGTCCACCACTGCGCGACGAGCCAGGACATCCTCGACACGGCCGCGATGCTGGTCGCGCGAAACGGGCTCACGCTGATCGCCGACTCGCTCGACGCCGTCGCCGCCGAGGCGGCCGGGCTCGCCGAGGCCCACCGCTCCGCGCCGATGGTCGGCCGGACGCTCCTCCAGCAGGCCGTTCCGATCACGTTCGGCCTGAAGGCAGCGGGGTGGCTGATGGGCGTGCTCGAGGCGCGGCGAGCGCTCCTCCGGGTGCGCGAGGAGCGTCTGGCGGTCCAGCTCGGCGGAGCCGCCGGGACGCTCGCCGGGCTCGGCGAGGCCGGCCCGGAGGTGGCGAGGCTTCTGGCCGAGGAGCTCAGGCTCAACGAGCCGTCGATGCCCTGGCACACGAACCGCGTCCGGATCGGGGAGCTCGCGTCGGCCCTCGCGCTCGCGGCGGGCGCCGGTGCCAAGATCGGGCTCGACGTGGGACTCCTGAGCCAGAACGAGGTGGGCGAGGTGGCCGAGGCGGCTCCGGGCGTGTCCTCGGCGATGCCCCAC
>DATLQK010000094.1:0-10829 GCA_035535195.1 Gaiellaceae bacterium
GGCGGACGCGGCCTACGCCGGTAGCTCAGGAGGTGCGAGGCGTGGCCACAAAGAAGACCGCCTCAGGCTTTCGCGGCGTTCACTATCTCCCCTCGTTCACCGCCCTCCGGGCTGCGAGCCAGCCCCAGAAGCGGAGCACGATGAGGCGCTTCGAGACACTCGTCGCCCTGAAGAAGCGGTAGGTCGATGACGGGACTGCGGCTGCGATTCGCCGCGTGCGTAGTGCTCGGCGGGCTGATCGCAGCCGCAGCTCCCGCTGCCGGCGGTGCGCCCAGCGGCTCGACGGAACTGATCGTCGGCTTCCGCGAGAGCGTCTCCCGTGCGGAGCAGGCACAGGTGCTCGCGCCGTGGTCGGCGAAGGTGCGCAAGCGCTGGAGCCGGATCGACGGCGTACTGGCATCTGTGCCGGCTTCGCGGGCGACCGCGGCGCGGAAGGCGCTCGAGCGCGACCCGCGGGTCGAGTACGCCGAGCCGAACGTCGAGCTGCACGCACTGGAGGATCCGGGCTTCGGCGCCGAGTGGGGCCTCCCGAAGATCCACGCGCCGGAGGCGTGGGGCGTCACCACCGGGAGCTCCGACGTCGTCGCCGCCGTGATCGACAGCGGCGTCGACTTCACGCACCCGGATCTCGCCGGCGCGATGTGGGTGAACCCGGGTGAGAACTGCCCCGGCTGCCGGACGAACGGCGTCGACGACGACGGGAACGGCTACGCCGACGACTGGCGCGGCTGGGACTTCGCGAACGACGACAACGACCCGTCCGACGACAACGGCCACGGCACGCACGTCGCCGGAACCGTGGGCGCGGTGGGCGACAACGGCGTCGGCGTCACCGGCGTCGCGAAGCACGTCGGTGTGATGGGACTGAAGTTCATCGGCGCGGATGGGTCGGGCGACGCCGCGGACGCGATCAGCGCCATCCTCTACGCCTCGGCGAAGGGCGCCGACGTCACGAACAACTCCTACGGCGGCGACGGGTTCTCGCAGGCGATGCTCGATGCGATCCGCACCGCGGACTCGCGCAACTCGCTGTTCGTGGCTGCGGCAGGGAATTCCGGCGCCGACAACGATGCCGATCCCGTCTACCCGGCCTCCTACGACGCCCCGAACGTGGTCTCGGTGGCGGCGAGCGACGCCGCGGACAATCCCGCCTGGTTCACGAACTTCGGCGCTTCGACCGTCGATCTCGCCGCGCCGGGCGTCAACGTCTACTCGACCTGGCCGGGAGGCAGCTACCGGTACGACTCGGGCACGTCGATGGCCTCACCGCACGTAGCCGGCGCGGCGGCGTTGGCGAAGGCCGCGCTGCCCGACGCCACCGACGTCGAGCTGAAGGCGCTACTGCTGCGGTCGGCGGATCGGGTGGCCGGGCTCGACGGCGCCGTCAAGACCGGCGGCCGGCTCAATGTGAACTCCGCGGTGCGGTGCGCGGGTGCGCCGCGGTCGTGGGTCGACGCGCCCGCGCCGGGGTTCCAGGTCGACGTCGGCGAGCCCGTGCCCGTCCAGGTGCTGGCGACCCCATGCGGCGGGACGTCAGTGCCGGCGGTGAGGGTGAACGGCGTGCCGTTCCAGCTCGACGCTCGGGCCGACGGCGTCTTCAGCGGCTCGTTCACCCCGAGCTCGCCCGGCGCGCAGACCCTGACGGTGACGGTCGGGAGCGAGACGCAGACGGTCTCGGGCGTCGCGGTGCAGACGTACGCGATCCAGCCGGGCGGGCCGGCGGTGACGGTGACGACGAGCTCGCCTGGCGAGAACGCGACGCTGACCTTTGACGGCGTGGCCGGCCAACGTGTCGCGCTGAAGCTCTCCGCCGTCACGATCGGCTCGTCGCCCTGCTGCTCGGCCTGGGTCTCGATGGGCGACCTCGTATCGCCGAAGCCCTTCGGCCGCAACGGGCTCTTCCTCGACACGGTGACGCTGCCCGAGACGGGCCGCTACCGGATCGACCTCGACCCGATCGGCGCCGAAATGGGCTCGGCCACCGTGACGCTCTACGACGTCCCACCGGATGCGACGGCCTCCGTCTCTCCCGGCGGCACGCCGGTTTCCGTGAGCACCGGCCCGGTGCCCGGCCAGAACGCGGTCCTCTCCTTCCTCGGTCTGGCCGGGCAGCGGGTCAGCGTGAAGCTCGGAGGGGTCACCATCGGCACATCGCCGTGCTGCTCGGCGAACGTGTCCATGCCGGGCGTCTTCGGCCCGACGCTGTTCGGCCGGAACGGGCTCTTCGTGGACACGAAGGTGCTTCCGGCGGACGGCCTCTACAAGCTCGTAGTCGATCCGCTCGGCGCCGACATCGGCTCGGCGACGGTGACCGTCTACGACGTGCCGGCGGATGCAGCGGCATCGATGGCGGTAGGCGGCCCGCCGATGTCGCTGACCGCCGGCGCGACACCCGGCCAGAACGCGGTCGCGACCTTCGACGGCGTTGCAGGCGAGCGCGTGGCGCTGAAGGTCTCGGGTGTGACCGTGGGAACGTCGACGTGCTGCTCGATGAAGGTCTCGATCGCCGGGCTGACCCAGCCGGTGCTGATGGGCCGCAACGGCGGCTTCGTCGATCCCGTCAGGCTTCCCTCGACGGGGACGTATTCGGTGCTCGTCGACCCGCAAGGCACGGACTCGGGGTCGGTGACGCTGCAGGCGTACGACGTCCCGGAGGAAGTGGGCGGCTCGATCGCGCCGGGCGGCGCGCCGGTGACGGTGACGACGACCGCGCCCGGGCAGAGGGCGGTACTGACTTTCGCGGGCGTCGCGGGCCAGCGCGTGGCGCTCAAGCTGAGCGGCGTGACGATCGGGAGCTCGACCTGCTGCTCGACGGCAGTCTCGATCTCAGGGCTCGTCAACGGCCAACTGGTGGGCACGAGCGGCGGCTTCGTGGACACGAAGGTCCTGCCGTCGACGGGCATGTACACGGTGACCGTCGACCCGCAGGGAACGGACGTAGGGAGCGCGACGCTGACGCTCTACGACGTCCCGCCGGACGTCACGGGGTCTTTGGCCGTCGGCGGCGCGGCCGTGAACCTGACGCTGGGGACCCCAGGCCAGAACGCCGTGCTGACGTTCCAGGGCACCGCGGGCCAGCGGGTAACGGTGCGGGCGTCGAACGTGACGATCGGGACGTCGACCTGCTGCTCGTTTGTGCTGTCAGTGAAACGCCCTGACGGTGTGACCATCGCGACGGCGACTCTTGGAACCAACGGCGGAGCAGTGGCTGCAACGCTCGCGAGCAGCGGGGCCTATGTGGTCTCCGTTGATCCACAAGGCGCCAATGTCGGCGCGGCGACGCTCGCGGCGCAGTAGCCGCCGAGGAACTCGTTCAGCCGAGGAGCCGGTCGAGGCCGCGTGTCAGCCCGCTCGACCCAACCACCGAACGGATCGCGAGCAACGTCCCGGCGACGTATGGCGCCGGCGTCTCCCCTGCGTCGTGGCGGATCGTCAGCCGCTCGCCGTCGGCTGCGAAGACGATTTCCGTCGAGACCACGAAGCTCGGAAGCCGGACCGAGTGCATCTGAGACCCTGCGACCTCGGCGCCGCGTGCGTCACGCGCTCCGATGATCTCATCCACCGGCACGGCGATCGTCGGAGCGCGTACTTCGCCGAGCCGCTCCGCGAGTTCCCGTGCTGTCCCGCTCGGCGCGTCCGACTTCCCGGCGCTCGCAAAGTCGACGATCTCCCAGGCCTCAAGGTGCTGCGCCGCCTCAGTTGCAGCCCGCAGGAGCAGGGCGGCCGTAATCGAGAAGTTTCCGGCTGAAACCACTCCGACCCCTCGCTGGCGGGCCGTCGCGTCGATCGCCCCGTAATCGTTTGCAGACAGCCCGCTCGAGCCGATAACCACGTTCACGCCGCGTTCGAGCGCTGCAAACACGTTCGTCTTCACAGCCGAAGCGTGCGTGTAGTCCACGAGGACGTCAGTGCGCACCGCCTCGAGCGCCTCGGTGACGAACGAGTAGCTGTTCGGATCGGAGCGCGCTACGCCTGCGACCAGCTCCAGGTCGTCGGCGGCTTGTACCGCCTCGGCGACTGCTCTGCCTGTCCACCCGGTGATGCCCGCGATGCAAACGCGGGTCACAGCAGGAGTGGACATCGAATGATCGGGCTGAATAGGGTCAGCTGATGGCCCAGGTGTCGCCGGCGTGGAGGAGCTTTCCGAGCTCGCCCTCGCCCAGCTCTCGCTGCGTCGTCTCGATCTGCTCCGCCATCAAGGCGTCGTAGACCGGGCGCTCCACGTCGCGAAAGACGCCCAGGGGCGTCGGGCCGTGCGGCGTGTGCGCCAACCGCGACAGCGCATACGCCAGCGAGGACGCCTCGGCGTGCTCGTCGTGGACAACGAGCGCGCCCTCCCCGACCGCCGCGACGTCGACGATCTCCATCGAGCCGTCCGGCCGCTGGACGACGCCGCGCTCGCCCTCGGCTCCGAAGCGCACCGGCTGGCCGTGCTCGAGCAGGATCCGGTTCTCCTTCTCGTCGCGCACCGCGTCGAAGGCGCCGTCGTTGTAGACGTTGCAGTTCTGGTAGATCTCGACGAAGGCGGCGCCGGGGTGCTTCGCTGCCCGGCGCAGCACCTCCGTCAGGTGCTTCTTGTCGGTGTCGATCGAGCGGCCTACGAACGTCGCCTCCGCACCCAGCGCCAGCGAAACCGGGTTGAACGGGTAGTCCGTGGAGCCGAACGGCGTCGTCTTGTTGCGCGTCCCGAGCGGGCTCGTCGGCGAGTATTGGCCCTTCGTCAGCCCGTAGATCTGGTTGTTGAAGAGCAGGATCTTGATGTTCACGTTCCGGCGCAGCGCGTGGATCAGGTGGTTGCCGCCGATCGAGAGCGCGTCGCCGTCGCCGGTCACCACCCAAACGGACAGGTCCGGCCGGGACGTCGACAGCCCCGTCGCGATCGCCGGCGCGCGCCCGTGGATCGAATGCATCCCGTAGGTCTGCATGTAGTACGGGAAGCGCGCGGCACAGCCGATCCCCGAGACGAACACCATCCGCTCGCGCGGGATCTCGAGCTCCGGCATGAAACTCTGGACGGCGGCAAGGATCGCGTAGTCGCCGCAGCCCGGGCACCAGCGGACCTCCTGGTCGGACTTGAAGTCCTTCGCCGTCAGCTGGACCAAAGGCGTCGCTTGCGACGCCGACTGGAGGTCATGCCGGCTTTGCCGGCGTGACCGGTCGCTTCGCCGTCCGCCGTTGCCTCCGTTGCCGCCGCTCTCGCTCACTGCTTCGGGATCACCCCGCATGAGATCACCTTCGTCCCCGCTGGATTGTGGATGTCGAGCACGTATTCGCCGGTTGCGACGTCGTCGATCAGCACGTAGGCCGAGCCCTGGCCCAGGCCGGCGGTCGTGAAGCCGACGTCGTGGGCGACCTCGGACGACGGCGAGTCGCACGTCCCCTTGTGGACGTGGATCGGCTGGTTGTCGCCCTTTGGCGGCTTGAGCTCGATCGTGAACTCCGTCGAGGCGGCGCCCGGGAACATCTCAACATTCGCCGTCGTCCCGGAGCTGTTCATCTCGTCGAGCTTGAAGTTCATCGTGTCCGACTCCTCGGCGCTGCCGCCTCCTCCGCCGGCGCTGCCGCCGCTCTCACCGCCGCCGCCGCCGCACCCGGCCAGCGTCATCATCATTCCGCCAAGCACGAGCGTCTTCCTCACAGCATCCCTTCGATTGCCTCGGCCAGCTCCGAGCTCCGGAACGGCAGCCCGCGCACCCGGTTGTAGCCGACCGCGTCGACGAGGAACTCCGCCCGCACGAGCTTCAGCAGCTGCCCGAGATTCATCTCCGGCACCAGGATCTTCTCGTAGCGCCCAAGTACATCGCCGGTATTACGCGGGAACGGGTTCAGGTAGTTCAGATGCGCCTGTGCCACCTTGCCGCCGTCCTGGCGCACCCGGCGCACGCCCGCAGCGATCGGCCCGTACGTTCCGCCCCAGCCGAGCACGAGCAGGTCGGCGCCGTCGGGGTCGTCGACCTCGAGCTCGGGGATGTCCGCCGCGATGCCGGCGACCTTCTGCGCGCGGACGCGAACCATGTAGTCATGGTTGTCGGGGTCGTAGGAGACGTTCCCCGTGCCGTCGGCCTTCTCGAGCCCGCCGATCCGGTGCTCGAGCCCAGGCGTGCCGGGAATCGCCCACGGCCGCGCCAGAGTCTCGGCGTCACGCCGGTACGGCAGGAACTCCCCCTCGTGGTTCGGCTGGTCGGCGAACTCGACCGGGATCTCCGGCAGCGAGTCGACGTCGGGGATCAGCCACGGCTCGGAGCCGTTCGCCAGGTAGGCGTCCGAGAGCAGGAAGACCGGCGTGCGGTACTTGAGCGCGATCCGGGCCGCCTCGATCGCGGCCTCGAAGCAGCCGCCGGGCGTCGAGGCCGCAATTACCGGCACCGGCGATTCCGCGTTCCGCCCCCACATTGCGAGCAGCAGGTCGGCCTGCTCGGGCTTCGTCGGCATGCCCGTCGACGGGCCGGCGCGCTGGATGTCGAGGATCAGCAGCGGCAGCTCGAGCGTGACGGCGAGGCCGATCGTCTCCATCTTCAGGACGACACCGGGGCCGGACGAGGTGCAAACGCCGAGCGCGCCGCCGAAGCTCGCGCCGAGCGCCGCGCCGACGGCGGCGATCTCGTCCTCCGCCTGGAAGGTGCGGACGCCGAAGTCCTTGCGGCGCGAGAGGTCCTCGAGGATCTCCGACGCCGGCGTGATCGGGTAGGCGCCGAGGAAGAGCGGCAGTCCGCTCTTCACGCTCGCCGCGATCAAGCCGAGCGCCAGCGCCTGGTTCCCGCGGATGTTGCGGTACGTGCCCGGCGGAAGCTTCGCCGGGGCGACCTCGTACGTGACGGCGAAGTCCTCGCTCGTCTCGCCGTAGGCCCAGCCCGCCTTGAACGCCCGAACGTTGGCGTCCGCGATCTCCGGCCGCGCCTTGAACTTCCGCTCGAGAAACTCGATCGTCCCCTCGGCCGGCCGGTGGTAGAGCCAGGACATCAGCCCGAGCGCGAACATGTTCTTCGAGCGCTCGGCCTCGCGCTTCGTGAGGCCCGACTCCTTCACCGCCTCGAGCGTCAGCGAGGTCAGCGGCACGTCGTGGACGCGGAATTCGTCCAGTGTGCCGTCCTCGAGCGGGTTCGCGGTGTAGCCGGCTTTCTCGAGGTTCCGGTCGGTGAACGCGTCGCGGTTGACGATCAGCGTGCCGCCCTTCGGCAGGTCGCGGATGTTCGTGCGCAGCGCCGCGGGGTTCATGGCGACGAGCACGTTCGGCTGGTCGCCCGGCGTGAGGATGTCGTGGTCGGAGAAGTGGATCTGGAAGCCGGAGACGCCGGGCAGTGAGCCGGCCGGCGCGCGAATCTCGGCGGGGAAGTCAGGAAGCGTCGAGAGGTCGTTTCCGATGATCGCCGTCTCGCTGGTGAAGCGGGCGCCGGTCAGCTGCATTCCGTCGCCGGAGTCGCCGGCGAACCGGATGACGACACGGTCGAGCTGTTCGACTGGCTTGGAGCCCATAACCCCGCTCTGCGAGGTATAGCAGGGGTTGTACGGGGTGAGGCGGAGGCGCGACGGCACCTCCGCCTCTGTGGCAACCCGCGTCAGCCGATGAGTTCCTTGAAGCGCGGGTCTTCGCGGAGTGAGTCCAGATCCGTATCGTCGCGGGCGAGCTCCACGACACCGCTGTCCGCCTCGACCGCGGCCTTCAGGTGCTCGATCGCGTCGTCGGTCTTGCCTGCCCGAGCCTCGAAACAGGAGAGGTTGAAGAGCACGATGAGGTTCTCCGGCACCTGCTCGACTGCGGCGCGTTGCTTCTCGACCGCGGTCTCGAAGTCGCCGGCGTTGTAGGCCGCGAATGCCTCCTCCGCCTCAGCAGGCGGTACCTCGTAGGCCTCACCCGGCGTGCCGCCGACGATCAGCAGCGTCGTGCCCTCATCGGAGGCGACGGCGCTGCGCCTCACCTCCGGACGAACGTAGACCAGCGAGCCCGCCGGCGTTTCGACCTCCTCGCCGTCGAGTACGAAGGTCGCCGACCCGCCGAGAACGATGTAGAGCTCCTCCTGCCCGGACGAGCCGAAGCCGATCTCGGTGTGCTCACGGATGAGGTTCCCTGCGCCCGGGATCCGGACTGCGTTGATGCCGAACGACGTGATGCCCAGGTCGCCGCGAACGTTGAGCCGCTCGCGGCCCGCGGCCTCTCCTTCCGGAAAGAAGGAAGGCCCCACTTTCACGTCGTCGAGCGCGACGACGCGGTACGCGGTGTTCTTTGCGGTCGCCATCAGGCGACCAGTTCCTTGAAGCGCGGGTCATCGCGGAGCGAGTCGAGATCTGTGTCGGTGCGGGCGAGCTCGACCACCCTGCCGTCCGCCTGGATCGCGCTCTTGAGGTGCTCGAACGCGTTGTCGGTGCGGCCGACCAGCGCCTCGTTGCAGGCGATGTTGTAGATGATCCCAGCCTCGTTCGGAAAGCCGGACGCGAGAATCCCCTGGTAGATCTCGATCGACTTTTCGTACTCCTTCTCGCTGTACGCCTCGTACGCCTCCCTGAACTCCTCCGGCAGGACGATGTACGCCTCCCCCGGTGTGCCGCCGATCGCGAGCACCGTCGTGCCGGGCTCCTCCGCAACGGCGCTGCGCTTGGACTCGGGGCGAACGAGCACGGCAGTGCCGGTCGGCGCCGCGATCTTCTCGCCGTCGACGTTGAACGTCGCCTTGCCCTCGACGACGACGTACAGCTCCTCCTGATCGTTGTTGGCGATGTGGAAGCCGGCCTCGTCGTGCTCGCGGATCAGCTCACCGCCTTCGATCGATCGGTAGGCGTTCGTGCCGAAGGCCCGGATGCCGAGCTGCTGCTGGACGTCTACGCGTATGCGTCCCTCGTTTTCCTCGCCCGTGGTGCCGTCGAGCGTGAGAACCGAGAATCCTGTGCCTGTTGCTGTTGCCACTCTTCCCTCCTTCTCGCCCCTTGTTCCATCGACCTGGCCAAGACTGCCACGTGCTCGGCGGCTAGTTGGCTTCTGGTCTGCACGTCCATCGGGTGCACGCCGCCTCCTTCCGCTTCGATATTCTTGACGTCGAATTACTTCTGATCGCGAGTGTAGGGTGAAAGTAGTTTGACGTCAAGGGACATTCGGAACAGAATCAGCGAGTGAGCAAGAAGGCCTCGACAGAGCCGGACTGGGTCGACCGCATGATCGAGTCGTGGGGCGGCGAGCTGCCGGGCATCGACCTCGACGTCGAGGGCGCGGTCGAGCGGATCAACTGGATCTCCCGAAACATCCGCCGGCGGATGGACGAGACCCTGGCCGAGCACGACCTCAGTTTCGAGGAGTGGGGCCTGCTCGGGCACCTCAAGCTCTCCGGCCCGCCCTACTCGAGCACCCCGGGGAAGCTCGCCGAGAAGCAGGACCTCTCCAGCGGCGCGATGACGAACCGGCTCGACCGGCTCGAGGAGGACGGCCTGATCAAGCGGGTGCCCGATCAGAAGGACCGTCGCTCGCTCAAAGTCGAGCTGACGAAGAAGGGCCACAAGGTCTGGCTGACGACGGTGCACGCGCAGGCGGCCAAGGAGGCGGTGATCGGCGCCTCGCTGACGAAGAAGGAGCTCGAGCAGTTCAACGTCCTGCTCCGGAAGGTGCTCCAGGGGTTCGTCGAGAGCTAGGCTCGGGCATGGCTTCGGTGCCGCCCGAGACGCACATGGGGCCCGTCGAGTTGACGGTCGCCGAGCTCGACCGCTCGCTCGACTATTACCGCGGCTCGATCGGCCTCTCCGTGCTCGAGGAAGGCGGCGGGACCGCGCGGCTCGGCTCGAACGACACGGAGCTCCTGCGGCTCGTCGAGGTTCCCGGAGCGAGCTCGGCGCGCGGTTACACCGGGCTCTTCCACATCGCGCTGATGCTCCCCGAGCGCCGCGACCTCGCCCGCTGGTTGGCCCACGCTGCGCGTGGCCGCGTCCAGCTGACCGGGCTCTCGGACCACAACGTCAGCGAGGCGATCTACCTGCAGGACCCGGACGACCACGGGATCGAGATCTACGCCGACCGGCCCCGCGAGATCTGGGAGGGCGAGGTCGGTCAGCGGCTGACGACGCAGCCGCTGGATGTCGAGAACCTCCTCGGTGAGCTCGACGATCCGCAGTCGGAGCCCTTCGAGGGGCAGCCGGGCGGAACGAGGATGGGCCACGTCCACTTCCGGGTCGCCGACATCCCGGCGACGATCCAGTTCTTCCAGGGCGTGCTCGGAATGGACCTGATGGCGACGTACGGCTCGCAGGCGGCGTTCCTTGCCGCCGGCGGCTACCACCACCACGTCGGGGCCAACACCTGGGAGAGCGCAGGTCGGCCGGCGCCGCCGGAGGGAACGGCGGCGCTTCGGCAGGCGACCATCGTCTTCCCGGATGCGGCGTCGCGGGACGAGGCCGTCCAGCGGGTCGTGGAGTCGGGCCAGGAGCCGGAGGACACGCCGGCCGGTCCGGTCGTTCGCGACCCCTCGGGAAACAGCCTGCTGCTCGCGTAGGGTTGGCGGATGGTCGAGGACCTCGTCCGCCCGCGGGGCCCGTTCTCCCTGCGCCTGTCCGGCCGCCGCTCCGGCGATCAGACCCGGCGCTTCGACGGGCGCGTCCTCGTCTGCCTGTTCGAGGTCGACGATCGACTCGAACGGGCGGCTTGCTGGCAGCAGACCGACGGTGCGGTCGCGTTTCGCGCGCTGAGCGAGGAGGGGCTCGAGCGGCTTCGTGCGGTGCTGCCGCTGGAGGCGGACCACTCCGAGTTCCTCGAGCGGTTCAAGGACGACCACCTCCTGCGACGGCCGATCCGCGAGCTGCGCGGGAAGCGGCCGCTCCGGCTCGGGACCGTGACGCACGCCCTGCTCCGCGCC
>DATLQK010000095.1:0-4779 GCA_035535195.1 Gaiellaceae bacterium
AGCGCACGGGCGTTGGCCAGCGGACCGGCGTCGATCGCGCGCCCGGTGACCAGGCGCCCCACCAGCTCGAGCGAAGTGTCCTTCGCGCGCTGGTCGTCGCCGCAGATGAGCACGTCCTCGTCGGGCGGCTCAGCCTGTGTCAGGTGCGCGGCGGCCAGGGTCTGGAGGCCGGCGGCGACGGGGCCCTCGATGATCTGGTCGACCTCCTCCGCGAGGGACTGGCTGTGGCGCCCGGGCAGCACGCCCTCGTCCGTAAATGTCAGGTCGCTCGCGACACAGAGGAGCGGCGTGTCGCCGATCGCCGGCGCCAGAGCGCGTGCCGTCTCGATCGCCGCGTTCGAACGGACGGCGAGCACGACGAGGTCGGCGCCCTGAACCGAGTCCTCGTTCGAGGCGCCCTCGACGCCGATCACCGCGGCGATCTCTTTCGCACGCGAGGAGTCGCGGGAGCCGATCACCACGTCCTCGCCGAGCTGCTGGGCGCGCTCGGCGAGCGCCCGCCCGAAGCTGCCGGTGCCGCCAACGATCGCGATCCTCATCGGAGCGCGGCAGCCGCCTCCAGCGCCGCGTCGGCGACCCGGCGCCGCGAGGCCGCGTCGGTCATCAGCGTCGAGCTGACGATGGGGCGCACTCCGTCCGGGAGCGGCACGTCCCCGTCGGCCTCGTCGTAAACCAACGCGTCGATCAGACCCTTGTAACAACTTGCAACTTGCTCTGGCCCCGTCCCGCCCGCGAGGTTCCTGAGCATCCGGTCGGCGGGACCCTTAACGGCCTTCCCGCCGATCAGCGGGCTGACGGCGACCGACGGGACCTGCCGGGTGTGGATCGCAGCTCGGATCTCCCCGACCGCGAGGATCGGGCCGATCGAGACGAAGGGGTTGCTCGGGCCGATCGCGATCAGGTCCGCCTCGGCGATCGCCTCGAGGACGCCGGGAGCCGCCGTCGCCGTCTCCGCGCCCTCGAATCGAACGCCCTGGACCTCGGGCTCGTGGCGGTGGAGCACGAACCACTCCTGGAAGGAGAGCTCGCCGTCACCCGTCGCGATCCAGGTCCGGAGGCGGTCGTTCGTCGCCGGCAGGATCCGCGCCTCGATGCCGAGCCTGCGGGCGAAGCGCTCGGTGATCGCCGAAAATGGCTCGCCGCGGTCGAGCGCCTCGCGGCGCGCAAGATGCAGGCCGAGGTCGCGGTCGCCGAGCTGGAACCACGTCTCCGCCCCGAGCTCCGTCGCCGTCTCGCGGGCGCGCCAGGTCTCGTCCCTCCGTCCCCAGCCGCGTTCTAGATCGGCTTCACCGCCCAGCGTGTAGAGAAGCGTGTCGACGTCGGGGGAAACGTGGAGCCCGTAGACCTCGAGGTCGTCGCCGACGTTCGCGATCACAGTGACACCCGAAGGCTCGACTGCGTCCAGCAGGCCCTGGACGAAGCGCGCGCCGCCGACGCCGCCGCTCAGGACCGCGACTCTCACCGCACGCGCTGGGCGAGCTCGGCCGGTGTGTCGACGTCACGCGCAATCCCGGGAATGTCGAGCTCGACCGCATCGATTCCCCGCTCCGACGCGCGCGCGAGGAACCGCGCGGCGCTGCCCGGCCCGTAGAGCGGCTCGAAGAGCCCGGGCTTCGCGAGCGCGATCGCGTTCGTCGTGCCGTCCGGCGCCGGCGCGATCGCGATCCCGTCCGCGGGCATCGCTCCGAGCAGCGCAAGCAGGTCGCGCGGCTGGAGCTCCGGCAGGTCGGCGTTCGCGACAACGACGGGCCACTCGGGAACCGCGAGCAGCGCGGCGGCCACCGCCGGCCCCTGGCCTCTACCGGGGTCGTCGACGACCTGTGCGCCGTGCTCGGCAGCGATCGCTCGAGCGCACGCGGCGCTCTCCTCGGTCACGAGCACGGTCAGGCCGACCGCCACGCCGGCCTGGATCACGGTGCCGAGCATGCGGTGGGCGAACACGACCCGGGCCTCCTTCGTCAGGCCGTGGAGCCGGCGTTTCGCCGAGGTGGCGCGGAACGGGACGACGACACTGGCCACGGCGGAGACACTACCGAGGTGCCTTCGGCCCGCGACCCGGACAACGCCGACTACGCCGCGAAACTCGACGCCCTGGCGACGCTGCTCGAGCTCGCGGACGCCAACCCGTACAGCGTGCGCGCCTACCGCCGAGCCGCCGAGCTCGTGCGCGAGTCGCGCGTCCCGCTCGGCGACCTCGTCCGTTCCGGCCGCGTCCGCGATCTCCGCGGGGTCGGCCCGTCGATCGAGGCCCGGCTGCAGGAGCTCGTCGAGACCGGGGAGCTCCACGAGCTCCGGGAGCTCGAGGAGCGGGTCTCGCCGGATCTCGTCGGCGTCGGCCGGATGCTCGGTCTCTCCGCGAAGCGCTCGGCGCAGATCGGCGAGGCGCTCGGCGTCCGCACACTCGACGAGCTGCGCGAGGCGGCGGCCGCCGGGCGGCTGCTCGAGGTACCGGGGATCGGACCGAAGACGGAGCAGAAGCTCCGTGCCGCGCTCGCGCGGGAGCCGCAGACGCAACGAACGGCGCGCGCACTCCTGCTCAACCGGGCGCTCGCCCTGGAGGCCGAGATCGCCCACGTGCTCGACGCGGAGCCTGCGGGCGACCCGCGCCGGTTCCGCGACCGCTGCGAATACCTGGCGGTCGTCGCAGCGGCCGACGACCCCGCCGACACGGTGCGCCGGTTCGAGCAGCTCCCGCAGATCGTCGCGCTCGTCGAGCGGCAGGACCGGCGCGCCGTCGGCGTCACCGTGGACGGGATCACCGTCGAGCTCCACGTCCCGCCGCCGTCCGCGGCCGGCACGGCTCTCATCCGCGCGACGGGGGCACCTGCCTATGTCGAGGCGCTCGAGCCGTTGCCGAACGCGCCCACTGAACTGGAGGTCTACGAGCGGCTGGGAATCCCGTGGTGCCCGCCGGAGCTGCGCGAGGAGCCGTTGCGGGGAGATCCCCCGCCGCTCGTCGAGCTCACGGACATCCGCGGCGATCTCCACTGCCACACCACCTGGTCGGACGGCCGCGGGACGGTCGAGGAGATGGGCCGCGCGGCGCGCGACCGCGGCTACGCCTACCTCGCGATCTGCGACCACACCGTCGCTGTTTCGGTCGTTCCCGGCCTGACCGCCGACGACGTCCGCCGCCAGGCCGGGGAGATCGCGGCGGCGAACGAGCAGCTCGCGCCGTTCCGGATCCTGCGCGGGATCGAGTGCGACATCCGCGCGGACGGCATGCTCGACCTCCCGGACGACGTGCTCGCGGAGCTCGACTGGGTGATGGCATCGATCCACGCGGGCCAGCGCGGCTCGCGCGAGCAGCTGACCGACCGGACGCTGAGCGCGGTCTACAACCGGTACGTCTCGGCGATCAGCCATCCAACCGGCCGGCTGATCGACCGGCGGCCGCCGAACGCCGTCGATCTCGACCGGCTGTTCGCCGCCTGCCTCGAGACCGGCACGGCACTCGAGACGAACGGGCTCCCCGACCGCCTCGACCTGAAGGACGAGCACATCCGCCAGGCGATCGAGGCCGGGATCCCGATCGTCTGCTCGACCGACGCCCATTCCACGCGCGGCCTCGGCGGCATGGTGCTCGCGGTCGGCACGGCACGGCGCGGCTGGGCGACTGCGGCGGAGATCGTCAACACGCGGCCGCTGGAGCGGATCGTGGCGTCGAGAAAGCCCGGGCTCGCGCGGCCGTGATCCGCGGCCGTGGGGCGACGCGTGGTCGAGCTCCTAGAGCGAGCCTGAGCCCGGGCCGTTCGCGATCCACTCCCGGAGGTCGAACCAGTGCGTCGCGCGGAGCGCCTCGGCAAGCTGCTCGTCCGTGTGCTCCGGATTGAAGACGTTGTGGTCGAGGTCGGCGCAGAGCTCCATCGAGCTCAGCGACCCGGACAGGGTCGCCAGCGCCTCGGCCGGGAGCTGCGCCTCGGCGGCCATGTAATGCTTGAAGTGGAGGTCCGGGGCGCGCTCCAGGAGGTCGGGCCAGTCCGGACAGCTGCGCGTCGTGCTCACGCGGACGACGGTAGCCGAAGGGCTTCGCGAACAACTTCGCCAAGGGCCGCGACGAAAGCCGGGTCGTCGTTCAGCGACTCGATCCGGTCGAGCTCGAGCCCCAGCTCGGCAGCGCGCTCGCGTGCTTCGACATCGAGGTCCCACAGGATCTCGAGGTGGTCCGAGACAAAGCCGACCGGGCACACGAGCACCTGTTCCACGCCCTCCGCGTGGAGCCTCGTCAGCTCGTCGAGGATGTCCGGCCCGAGCCAGGGCTCGCCCGTCGGACTCTCGCTCTGAAATGCGAACGACCAGCGCTCCACACCTGCACGATCGGCCACCAGCCGCGAGGTCTTGAGCAACTGGTCCTTGTACGGGTCACCCATCGCCAGGATTCGCTCGGGGAGCGAGTGCGCCGTGAAGACGACGTGGGCGTCGGTGCCGCGGATGCGGTCGGCGAGCACGGCGATGAACAGCTCGGCGTCGTGCCAGCTCTCGACGAAGACGAGCTCGGCGCGCTCCTGCAGCGACGCCTCGAGCCGCTCGCGGTAGCCCTCGATCGAGAGCGCGGAGTAGTGCGGGGCGAGCACGACCGCGACCAGCCGGTCGGCGCCCCCGTCGACCGCCTGCTCGACGGCGTCGGCGATCCGGGGCCGCCAGTGCTTCATCCCGACGTAGACGGGAAGCCCGAGCTCCCGCTCAAGTGCCGCGCGTTGCCGCTCGGTCAGCTCGTCGAGCGGCGAGCGACCGCCGATCCGCCGGTAGCGCTCGGTCAGCTCCTCGACCGCGCCGTCC
>DATLQK010000096.1:0-3956 GCA_035535195.1 Gaiellaceae bacterium
TACCAGCCGGATGCTCACCCGATCGCCCTTGCGGCCCGGCATGGTGTCGAGGAGTTCCTCGTCGGCGAGCTGGCTCGCAGGCGCGAGCTCGGCTACCCGCCATTCCGCCAGCTCGTCCGGATCGTCGTGTCGGGCCCGGACCCGGCCGGGCCGCGGGCCGTCCTCGACCAGCTTCGGTCGGGGCTCGAAGGGCTTCCGGATACGGACCTGCTCGGGCCCGCGACTCTGCTGCGGCTGAGGGGTCGGCACCGTGCGCAGCTTCTCGTGAAGACGGGCGCCCCGCGACCCGTCGCGAGCCGCGCGGGCCGGCTTTTGAACGCCGCCGCGGTCGCCATGCGGAGAGATAGCCTCGCCGCCGTAGTCGACGTTGACCCGCAGAGCTCGTCGTGAGGAGCGTCGCGGCCGCGCTGGCGCTCACCGTGGCTCTCGGCGGCTGCGCCGGGGCCGGGACCGCTTCGCCCGAGGAGGTCGTGCGGAGCTGGTCCGAGGCGTTGAACGCCGACGACAACGACGGCGCCGCCGACCTCTTCGCCGGCGGAGCGGAGGTCGTCCAGGCCGGCATGTCGTACCGCCTCTCCCGGCACGACGACGCCGTCCGCTGGAACGCCGCCTTGCCGTGCGACGGGAAGATCGTCGAGCTCGAGGTCGACGAGGACGAGGTAACCGCGGTTTTTGTCCTCTCCGACAGCAACACGACACCCTGTGACGCGCCAGGTGCGAAGGTGACGGCCATCTTCACGGTGCGAGACGGCAAGATCGTCCGGTGGGAGCAGCCGGGCGCCGGAGCTCCCGCCCCAGGCGACGTCGTCTAACCTGACCGGCCGTGAGCGAGGTCGAAGGACAGGTCCGGGACGAGCAGTTGGATCCGGAGCGCGAGGCGCGGCGGCTGCAGGCGCTCGCGCAGGTGCGCCAGTATCCGGACCCGGTGCTCCGGATGCGCGCGAACGAGATCGAGGAGACTGATGATTCCCTCACCGACCTCGCGGAGCGGATGGGCAGGCTCATGCAAGAGGCGCGCGGAGTGGGCCTCGCGGCGCCCCAGGTGGGCATCCTCCGCCGCTTCCTCGTCTACCAGTCGGCTGACGAAGCACCGGTGCAGGCTCTGGTGAATCCCGTGATCGTCGAATCGTCTGACGTGACCGAGATCGGCCCGGAGGGATGCTTGTCGCTCGGCGCCGCGTCGGTCGTCGTCGACGTAGAGCGCCCGGACTCCGTCGTCGTCGAAGCCAGGACGCCGGTGGGGGAAGACATCCGAATCGAGGCGGAAGGGCTCGAGGCTCGGGTCCTCCAGCACGAGATCGACCATCTGGACGGCGTGCTGATCCTCGACAAGACGACGCCCGAGCAGCGTCGCGAGGCGCTCGGAAAGCTCCGGCCGCAGCCGCTCCTCGGCACTCTGGAAGTGTGAAGCTCGCGGTCGCGGCGACGGCGCCCTTCGGCGCCGCCGTGCTCGAAGGCCTGGCGGCCAGGCACGACGTCGAGCTCCTGCTGACGCGACCGGACCGGCCGAAAGGCCGCGGCCGCCGCGAAGGGCCGCCGCCCGCAAAGGAGGCCGCGGAGCGCCTCGGAATCCCTGTCGAGCAGCCGGAGCGGCTCGAGTCTGTGCCGGGGAAGGCGGACACGATCGTGGTCGTCGCGTACGGCCTCCTGATCCCAGAGTCGCTCCTCGCTGAACGCCTCTGGCTGAACGTCCATCCCTCGCTTCTTCCGCGCTGGCGGGGCGCCGCACCTGTCGAGCGGGCGCTCATGGCCGGCGATCAGGAGACGGGCGTCACCGTCCACAGGACGACCGCGGAGCTCGACGCCGGCCCGATCGCCGCACAGCGGAGCTTCCGGATCGGCCCGGAGGACGACGCAGGCGCGGTCTACGCGCGGTCGTCTGCGCTCGCGGTCGACCTCCTGGACGAGGTGCTGCCGGATGCGTTGTTCGTCCCGCAGCCGGAGGAGGGCGTCACGTATGCGGAGAAGATCCGCCCCGAAGATCGCGAGCTCGACTGGTCGCGCCCGCCGCAGGAGGTGTACGACCGGATCCGTGCGCTCTCGCCGCACATCGGGGCGCGTGGGGAGCTTCACGGCCGCCGGATGACCATCTGGCGCGCCCAGCTGGTCGAAGGGAAGGTCGTGCCGGTCGAGGTGCAGCCCGACGGCCGCCGGCGGATGACATACGAGGAGTTTCTGCGCGGGCTCCGATGACGGCTCGCCAAGCCGCCTACGAGGTCGTTCGGCGCGTCTTCGAAGACGACGCCTACGCGGACCGCGTCTTCCGCGCGGCTGCAGAGGGGCTCGATGATCGCGATCGGGCTTTCGCGATGCAACTCGCCTACGGGACCGTGCAGCACGTCCGGACCATCGACCACGCGATCGAGACGCTGGGCAAGCGTCCAGTCCGGAAGCTCGACCCGGCCGTCCGCGCTGCCCTGCGGCTCGGCGCCTACCAGCTCGCGTTCATGGACGCGGTACCGGTGCACGCGGCTGTGAACGAGTCCGTGGAGCTCGTCCGGCGTGCCCAACTCGAGCGGGCGGTTCCGTTCACGAATGCGGTCATGCGCAGGCTCTCGGAGGGGTTGGGAGGCCTCCTCGCCGGCCTCGGCGAGGCGACCCACGAAGAGGCGGCGCTCCGCCACTCCTATCCTGACTGGGTCGCGGAGACATGGTGGCGGGAGTGGGGGGCGGAGGAAGCGGTCGGCCTCATGCGGGCCCAGAACGAGCCGCAGGAGACTGCCGTCCGAACGCGCGACGGCGCCCGTGTCGTTGACCGGATCCCCGAAGGCTGGCTCAGGACGGGCTACGCGTGGCCCCAGAGCCGTGGCTCGCAGCTAGCAGGAAGCGCTGTCGGCGCCGAGCCGGGTGACCGCGTCCTCGACCTTTGTGCGGCCCCCGGAGGAAAGACCGCCCAGCTTGCGGAGGTCGCGGGCGAGGTGGTCGCCGTCGAGAAGCATCGCGGCCGGGCTCACGAGCTCGCGCAGAACGTCGAACGGCTCGGCGCGCGCAACGTCCGGGTGGTGCACGCGGATGCGCTCGATCTCCCCGACGATCTCGGTGCCTTCGACCGCGTCCTTGTCGACGCGCCCTGCTCCGGGCTCGGCGTGCTCGCCTCGCGTCCAGACCTGCGCTGGCGTGCGAAGCCGCTCCCGGAGCTCCAGCTCGAGCTGATGCGTGCGGCGGTTCCGCTCGTGCGGCCGGGCGGCACGCTCACATATTCGGTTTGCACGATTCACGGGGCGGAGAACGGGGCGATCGTCGATGCGCTCGGGCTCTCCTTCGACGACCTGGGCGCGGAATGGCCCGACTTCCGCCACCCGCGGCGCCCCGAGTTCCTGCTGACGCTGCCGCACCGCCACGGGACCTCGGGGTTCTTCGTCGCCCGCCTGCGAACGTAGGATCGACTCGTGGCCTGGCGTGAGTGGGTGCAGGACTTCGAGATCGAGCCGTCGATCTATGCCGCGAACTTCGCCGCGCTCGGAGCAGACCTGGAGGGGGCTCTCGACGCGGGCGCGCGCATCCTCCATTTCGACGTCGGTGACGGTCACTTCGTCGAGCCGATCACGATCGGACCGATCGTCCTCGAGTCGATCGCCCCGCTCGTGCACGCGCGCGGCGCCGTGCTCGACTGCCACCTGATGGTGGACAATCCCGAGCACCATTTCCCACAGATCGCGAAGGCCGGCGGAGACAGCGTCACGTTCCACCACGAGGTCGTCGCCGATGTCGCCGTGACGGCGGCAAAGGCCCGGGAGCTCGGGCTCGGAGCAGGGCTCGCGTTCAACCCGGAGTCCGAGGTCGCGGATGTCGTGCCGCGCGTCGAGGGCGTCGACCTCGTCCTCTGCATGAGCATTCACCCGGGCTACTCCGGGCAGGCGTTCATGCCCGAGGCCCTCGATCGGATCCGGGAGCTTCGGGCGGCGCTCGCGGACGATGTCTACGTTCAGGTCGACGGTGGCATCAAGGCGGAGAAC
>DATLQK010000097.1:0-45477 GCA_035535195.1 Gaiellaceae bacterium
AGGAGTTCGTCGCCCGGCACGCCGTCTGCGTATGGGATGTGCCGAGGTGGGCGCGAGGGCACGTCGTTCATGGCGTGATCGGCGTTCAGATCACGCAGCACCAAGGCTCGCTGAAGCGGCGGTCGTTCCGCCGCCTGCTCACCTGAGTGTGGAACCTGGCCGCGGGAAGCGCCTGGTCATTCGGCTCGCCGCCCAGCCCCCCGCTTGAACGCCGGGTCAGGCGATGACAAGATCTTGCTGCCTGGCGGCCGACCCTGCGCAGCGAAAGGGCGGCCTTTCCTTAACCGTTGCGGGGGAGATGGAGATTGGAGATGCGGCGACTTCTCTTGGCAACAGCTTTGATGGCATCGGTCGTACTTGCCGTGTCCGCGCAGGCCGAGCCCGGCCGCGTGGTCACGGAGACCGTCCACTTGGACAACCTCAACACGATCGAAGGGTTCTGTGACACTGACATGGTGGTGCAGAGCCACTTCGTCGCAGACCTGAAGATCAAGGCCATGCCGCGCGGGAGCGAAGGGCTCATCTACTTCGCGACCCGACTCAGGGCCACGGAAACGTTCATGGCCAACGGCAAGACCGTCGTGAGCACGGTCAACGCGATCGACAAGGATCTGCGCGTGACCGATAACGGCGACGGCACGCTCACGATCATCACCCTCTCGACCGGCAATGCCGTGATCTACAACTCGGACGGCAAGGCGATTGGTAGGAATCCGGGGCAGATCCGCTTCGAGATAGTGGTCGATCACGGTGGCACACCGACCGATCCCACCGACGATACGGAGATCTCCTTCGAGGTCGTCAAGGAATCGACCGGCCGCACGGACGACTTCTGCGAAGCGATGGTGCCTGCGCTGAGCTGAGCAAAAATGGGGGTGGGCGGGACTAAGTCGCCCGCCCGCCCCTCGCGTAGCTACCGACACCCGAACTCATCGCTTGTCTTCGCCGACGCCGGTGAGTGTGTTCGCGAGAATCTGGGCGGGGGTCGCGCGCGGTGGTTGTTTCGAGGGCGTCCCTGCCCCCCGGGGTGGTGCGGGGTGCAGCGGTGGCGGTCATTTTGCTGTTGCGGCGACCTGTGCCTTCGCATTCGACAACGCTGCGCTGACTGTGTTCGCTGGCTCGTTCGGGATGATCTTCGGTGCGGGGTGCTTGCTAGCCATCGTTCACCTCCTTGATCCGTTCGGCGCTGACAACGACGTCGAAGAACTGGGGTGCCGCTTCCACGGCGGGGTGGGCCAATGGCCGCACCGAACCCCGCTCCGCGAAGCCGGCAACGCTGCTGTGGCTAGTCGTGCAGAGTGCGAATGCGCCCGCGTCGGCGAGCTGATCCATGAGTACAGGGGCCGTCTCGGGGCGTTTCGTTACTGGACGCAAGCGCGGCATCACACCCCCAGCCGCAGCCGTTCGGTGATCAGGAGATGCAAGGCTGGCCCGAATGTCACCCAGGCGCTGATCTCGGGTTCGGGGCGCCAGCTGCGCGACGTGGTGGCGATCAGCCGACCCGGCGTCCACCTGCCATCCGCGACCCTCTGGCGAACGCACTCAGGTCTGTCGTGCTGGGAACGCCGCCGCCGCCGCCGTGGTAGTGCCAGCATCGAAGGGGGGCCGCTCAACCTCAACAACTTCCGACGTCGAATGTGGGGGCCGGCCGTGGAGGCAGCCGGGATCACTAAGCCCGCCCGGATCTATGACTTGCGCTCGACGTTCGCGTCGAACGTGCTCGCGGCCGGGGTAACGGTCTTCGAGCTGAAGGTGATGGGCACGTCGGTGGCGACGATCGAGCGCCACTACGGGACGTTGATCGGTGGCGCCCATGCCGGGATTGCCGGGCGGCTCGATGCGCTCGAAGCGGAGATGGCCGCGGTCGAGGACGGCGAATCATGATGCGCTGCTGATGGACGAGGCGAAGCGCAAGGGCCTGGAGAAGCTGAAAGAAAGCCTGATCCTCGCGGCCGAGGACATGGATCAGGCGGCTGCGGCAGCGGAGGCACTGCGAACCGATACGAGCGATGACGAAGCATGGAGGCGGGCACCGAGGCCGCGATGGCCGTGTGCTACATGCGTCCCTTCACCAGTGGCGCGTGGACGTTGCCAGGCAAGTACGTACCGAAGACCAGGGCCGAGAACGAGCTTCACCGAAGGTTGAACGATCTTCGCAACAAGGTCTACGCCCATTCCGAGGCGGGGGCCCGAACCGCGTCGATGAAGACGGTGCGGACAAGCAAAGGAATCGCGACGATCAGTTACGGCTCGGCATGGTGGGCGTTTCCCGTTGCAGATCTCCACGCCGTTCAGGCCTTGTGCCATGACCAGCGGCAGCGCTTTTTAACGGAGGCGGCCGCCATCCACGTCGAACTAGAAGAGGCGGATGCGGACGTTTAGGCCACTAGTGGGCCACGGCCCGCCGTCGCCGAAATCGCCACGCGTGGCTGGTTTGCCGATTTGCAGGGGGTTCGGAGGTGCGCCCGGCACGATTCGAACGTGCGACCTCTGCCTCCGCAGGGCAGCGCTCTATCCCCTGAGCTACGGGCGCTCGCCGAGCCAGTCTAGCGACGGCTACGCCACAATCTCGCGCGACGATCTCGCGGCGTCAGCCGTCTAGCGGCGCCAAAACGACCTCCGAGCCGCCGGATCGCCGGGCTCCCTGCTGATCGCGCGCGCTGCGCTGACCAGATCCTCGGCACGCAAGGTCATCAGCTCGTCGCGTTCGAGCGAGGCGAGCTTGGAACCCTGGACCTGCGCCAGCCGTAGAGCCTGCGCGTTCAGGGCCTGTTCGAAGAGCGTCCTTGCGAAGCGGGCGTTCCCGAACCCCTCGCCGCGCCGTGGGCTTCCCAGGATCCGCCGCAGCGTCTGTTCCGCGGACTCGGCGAGGCGGTACTCGTTCTCGGCGAGGAACTTCTGGGTGATCAGGACGAGGTCGTCGGTGGAGTAGTCCGGGAAGACGATCTCGCGAGCGAAGCGGGAGCGAAGTCCCGGGTTCGAGTCCAGAAACCGGTTCATCAGGCGCGGATAGCCGGCGACGATCACCACGAGTCGGTGCCGGTAGTCCTCCATCCGCTTCAGCAGCGTCTCGATCGCTTCGGGCCCGAAGTCGAGCCGGTCCTCCGAGGTCGAGAGCGAGTAGGCCTCGTCGATGAAGAGCACACCGTCGAGCGCGCGCCGGATCGCGCGCTCGGTCTTGATCGCCGTCAGCCCGACGTACTGGCCGACGAGGCCGGCGCGGTCGACCTCGACCAGGTGTCCGCGTCGCAGGAGGCCCATCGCGCGGTACATCTGGGCGAGGAGCCGCGCGACTGTCGTCTTGCCGGTGCCGGGGTTCCCGAGGAAGACGAGGTGCTGGGAGGTCGCCACCTCGGGGAGGCCGTGACGCTCGCGCTCGGCCTGGACCTGGAGGAACGCGACCAGCGCCCGCACCTGCTCCTTGACCGTCTCGAGCCCGACCAGGCTGTCGAGCTCCGCCTGGAGCTCTTCCAGGCTCGGCGCGGGCTCCGGCTTGCGGAGCGCGTCGAGCTGGTCGGCGAGCCACTCCGGCGCCTCGTTCCCGGTCCTGGCGCGGAGCCGCTCCGAGAGAACGCGGAGGCCGTGCGAGACGTCATCGAGCGGATTGCGCGGCATGGCGCCGCGGACGGTAGCGTCCCACGCCCGTGTCGGAGTTCGACCAGGCGATTCGCGAGGCCTACACGTTCGAGGGCGAGTCGCTCGAGCTGGGGAAGGGCGTGCTCGAGGGGGCGGTCGATCAGCAGACGGTCGTGCGGCTCCCGCTCGCGACGTCGAACCGCCACGGGCTAATCGCCGGCGCGACCGGGACTGGCAAGACGCGCACGCTTCAGCTGATCGCCGAGCAGCTCTCCGCGGCCGGAGTCCCGGTTGTGGCGGCGGACATGAAGGGCGACCTCTCCGGCATCGCCGAGCCGGGCGAGAGCGGCGGTCCCGCCGAGAAGCGCGCCGGCGAGCTCGAGCAGTCCTTCACTCCGACCGGCTTCCCGACGGAGTACCTCTCGATCGGCGGCATCGGCCCAGGGATCCCGGTCGGCGCGACGGTCTCGGACTTCGGCCCGCTCCTGCTCGCGAAGGTGCTCGAGGCGAACGAGACCCAGGAGCAGAGCCTGGCGCTCGTGTTCCGGTACGGCGACGAGAAGGGCCTGCCGATCCTCGACCTCGCCGACCTACGCGCGCTCCTCACGTTCTTCGACACCAAGGAGGGGAAGGCGGAGCTGAAGGGAATCGGCGGTGTCTCCTCCGCGACGATCGGGGTGCTCCTTCGCTCCCTCGTCCAGCTGGAAGACGCCGGCGGAACGGAGTTCTTCGGCGAGCCGCAGCTCGAGATCGCCGACCTACTTCGGACCGCGCCGGACGGACGCGGGATCATCTCCTGCCTGGAGCTGCCGGCCGTGGAGGACAAGCCGAAGCTCTTCTCGACCGTGCTGATGTGGCTGCTCGCCGAGCTCTTCGAGCAGCTGCCGGAGGTCGGGGACGTCCCGAAGCCGAAGCTCGTCTTCTTCTTCGACGAGGCGCACCTGCTCTTCGACGGCGCCACCGACGCGTTCCTCGACTCGGTCGTGCAGACAGTGCGGCTGATCCGCTCGAAGGGCGTTGGGGTCTTCTTCATCACGCAGACGCCGAAGGACATCCCGGCGGACGTGCTCGCCCAGCTCGGCAACCGCGTCCAGCACGCGCTTCGGGCGTTCACGCCGCAGGACGCCAAGGCGCTGAAGGCGACGGTGTCCACCTTCCCGACCTCCGACCTGTACGACCTCGAGGAGCTGCTGACGCAGCTCGGAACTGGCGAGGCGGCGGTAACGATCCTCTCCGAGAGCGGGGTGCCGACGCCCGTCGTTCACACGAAGCTGCGGGCGCCGCTCGCGAGCATGAAGCCGGCGGCAGATGTGGACGGGGCGGCCAAGGCCTCTCCGCTCTATGCGAAATACGGCACGAAAGTCGACCGGGACAGCGCGCGCGAGCGGCTCGCGGCGCGGATCGAGCAGCAACCGGCGCCTCCGGCGGAAGCCGCTCCGAAGCGCAGACCGCCGCCGCCGATCGACCGGACCGGAGACCCGATCACCGACCCGCTCGGGGACTTCCTCGGCAGCCGCCAGGGAAAGGCGCTGCAACGGGAGGTCGTGCGCGGGATGTTCGGCCTGCTTCGCAAGCGTCTCTAGCGGGGAAAGACCCGCGGATGCGCGGCCTGGTTCCGCTCATGCGGGGGCGCGATAAGGCACGTGCTCGGCCTGTCAGTGCGGACGGGTCCGGCGAGCGCCTCGGCCGCGTGCACGACGTGCGCGCAGAGCTGAGCTCTCGCTCGGTGGGGGTGACCAGCCTCGGCGGCGGACTCGGGATCCTGGAGCGCCTCGGTCTCGGTGCACCATCGAGCGCGCTGCGGATCCGGCGCGACGACGTGCTCGAGTGGAGCCGGGTCGTCCGGGTCGACCGCCGCGGGGTCGTCGTCAAGGACTAGCGCGCCGCCGGGCGAACCTCGGTCCGTGGCCGACGTCCCGGACCAGCTCGTTCTGAAGGTTGCCCGCGACCGCGAAGGACGCCGCGACGTGCTCTTTCGCCGCACGGCGTTCACGGCGATCCTCATCCTCCTCGTTCTGGGCCTTCTGAACCTCTTCGGGCAGCGTCCGCAGACCTCGACGGTCGACCACCCGGCGGCCACGCTCGAGCTGACGGCGCCGAGCCGTGTTCGCGGCGGCCTCTACTACGAGGCGCGGTTCCGGGTCGACGCGATCCGCGAGCTGAAGAAGGCGTCGCTCGTGCTCGACTCGGGCTGGATCGAAGGCACGACGATCAACACGATCGAGCCCTCCCCGATCAGCGAAGGCAGCCGCGACGGCGATCTCGTGTTCGAGCTCGGCCACGTGCCGGGCGGACAGGAGTACGTCCTCTACTTGCAGCTGCAGGTGAACCCGACGAATGTCGGCCGACACTCGCACGACGTGCAGCTCTACGACGGCGAAGAGCTGCTCGCGAGCCTCGACCGGACCCAGACCGTCTTCCCATGACGCGCTGATGGACATCGTCATCCGCGCCGCCGTCATGTTCGTCTTCGTCTGGCTCGTCACGCGCGCCGTCGGGCGCCGCGAGCTGTCGACGCTCGAGCCGGTCGACCTGATCCTGCTGATCGTGATCGGCGACCTGATCCAGCAGGGCGTGACGCAGAACGACTTCTCCGTCACCGGCGCCTTTCTCGCCGTCGGGACGATCGCGGCGATGACGGTCTTCTTCTCCTACGCGTCCTTCCGCTTCCCGCGGCTGGGGCCGATCATCGAGGGCGACCCCGTGATCCTCGTCGAGCACGGGGAGCCGCTGATGCGAAACCTGAAGCGCAACCGGATCACGCTCGAAGAGCTGGCGGCGCAAGCGCGCCTCACTGCGCAGATCGCGCACATCAGGGATCTCGAGTGGGCCGTGCTCGAGACGAGCGGGCAGATCAGCTTCATTCCGAAACAGACCTAGACTCGGTCCCTTGCTGTATCTGACCGAAGCCGACGTCCAGGCGCTGCTCACGCCGGCCGACGCCGTCGCCGCCGTGGAGGACAGCTTCCGTCGGCTGGCGGCGGGCGAAGTCGTCAACCGGCCCCGGTACCGCCTGGCGACCGAAGGCGTTTCCCTTGCGGTGATGTCCGCAGTGGACGCCGCTCTGGGGCTCGCCGGCGTGAAGTCCTACGCCGCCTCGTCGAGCGGCGTGCCGTTCGTCGTCACGCTGTTCGACACCGAAGCGGGTGAGCTCGCGGCGGTGATGGAGGCCGACCGGCTCGGCCAGCTTCGCACGGGGGCGGCCAGCGCGGTCGCAGCGAGGCACCTGGCGCGTGAGGGCGCGACCACGCTCGGGATCATCGGCTGCGGCTGGCAGGCAGAGAGCCAGGTGCGCTGCATCCGCGAAGCAGTGCCGACGATCGAGCGCGTGGTCGCCTACTGCCGGACGGAGCAGTCACTACACGACTTCTGCTCCCGCCTCGACGCCGAGCCCGGTGAGTCGCACCGCGACCCGGCCGAGCAGGACATCGTCGTCACCGCGACGACTTCGAAGGATCCCGTCCTCCGGGGAGAATGGTTGCGGCCGGGCGCAGTCGTCTGCGCGATGGGCGCGAACGACCGGCGGAGGCGCGAGCTCGACAACGGGGTGCTCGATCGGGCGAGCTTCGTTTGCTGCGACTCGATCGAGCAGTCGAAGCTCGAGTCCGGCGACCTGGTCGAGCCGATCGAGCAGGGCATCCTCGACTGGCTCGAGGTGCACGAGCTGCAGGAGGTGGTGGCGGGCGAGCTCCAGGGCCGCCAGTCGGACGACGACGTCGTGCTCTTCAAGTCCAACGGGCTTGCTGCGTGGGACGTGGCCGCCGGCGCACGCACGCTCGAGGTGGCCCGGGAGCAAGGGAAGGGAACCGAGCTCTAGGAGGATTCGGCGCAATGCAGTCTGTGCCGCAACGCCGCGCTGCTCGCCCCGAGGACTTCGTCCTCAGTCGCCCCCGTATCAGCTGATACGGGCGCTCCCTGCGTCCTTGCCTCGGAACGACCATCGCGCCGCTGCGACGAGCGGCATCGCGCCGAACCCTCCTAGGACCCGCTGGTCAGGCCGGATTCCCGCACGGACTGGACGACGTCGCGGCCGAGCGCCCTGATCACCTCTGGGCGATCGAGCAGGCGGTCCCGCTCGAGCGGCGTCGTGCGGTTCTTCACGTACGGGTCGTCCAGGATCTCGGCCAGCGAGCGTCCCCGCTCGTGCTCGCGGACCACGTAGGCCGCGACGCGTTCCTCGCTCGAGGAACGAGTGAACAGGAACGAGAACGGGTTCCGGAAAAGGTCGCTGAGGGCCAAGACCTCGATTCTATGTAGCGTGCTCCGTCGATGAGCCGCGCCGTTGTCCTCTCGGCGGTCCGGACGCCGGTGGGCCGGTACGGCGGGGTGTTGTCGCACATCCGGCCGGACGACCTCGCCGCCGCGGCGATCAGCGCGGCGGTGGAGCGGGCCGGCGTCGATGCGGGCGAGATCGAGGACATCTGGTTCGGCGCGGCCAACCAGGCGGGCGAGGACAACCGCAACGTCGCGCGGATGGCGGCGTTGCTCGCGGGGCTGCCCGAGTCGGTGGCCGGCGTCACCGTCAACCGCCTCTGCGCCTCGGGGCTCTCCGCGGTGGTCGGGGCCTGCCACGCGGTAGCGGCCGGGGACGGCGACCTCTTCGTCGGCGGCGGCGTCGAGTCGATGAGCCGCGCACCGCTCGTGATGGGCAAGCCGGATCAGGCGTTCCTGCGCGGTGACCGGACGGTCTACGACACGACGCTTGGCTGGCGCTTCCCGAACCCGCGGCTCGCGGAGCAGTTCCCGCTCGAGACGATGGGCGAGACCGGCGAGAACGTCGCCGAGCGCTGGGAGGTCTCGCGCGAGGAGCAGGACGAGTTCGCGCTGCGCTCACAGCAGCGGTGGGCGGCGGCGGACTTCTCGGACGAGCTCGTGGCGGTGGACGGCGTCGACCGGGACGAGCATCCGCGGCCGGACACGACGGCCGACAAGCTCGCCGGGCTGAAGCCGGCCTTCCGCGAGAACGGAACGGTTACGGCCGGAAACTCCAGCGGCCTGAACGACGGCGCCGCCGCGCTCGTGATCGCGAGCGAGGAGAAGGCAAGGGAGCTCGGCGTGGAGCCGCTCGGCGCCTTCGTCGGCAGCGCAGTCGCCGGTGTCGACCCGAGGGTGATGGGCATCGGACCGATCCCTGCTGTGCAAAAGCTCCTCGCCCGCACCGGAATCGCTGCGGGCGATCTGGACCTCGTCGAGCTGAACGAGGCCTTCGCCTCGCAGAGCGTCGTCGTGATCCGGGAGCTCGGCCTCGACCCGGAGAAGGTCAACGTCAACGGTGGCGCGATCGCGATCGGCCACCCGCTCGGGATGAGCGGCGCGCGCCTCGTCGTGACGCTGATCCACGAGCTCCGGCGCCGCGGCGGCCGGTACGGGCTGGCGACGCTCTGCGTCGGCGTCGGACAGGGCCAGGCGGCGCTCTTCGAGCGTTGACCGAGGACTACATCAGGTTCTGTCTCCGGCTCGGCCGCCATGTCGACGGCCTCGTCGACTCCTACTACGGGCCACCGGGGCTGCAGGAGGAGGTCGAGTCCGAGCCGCCAAGGGACCCCGCGGCGCTGGTCGACGACGGCGCCCGGCTGCTCGAGTCGACCGACGGCTGGCTCCATGCCCAGGTGGTCGGGCTCGAGACGGTTGCGCGGAAGCTGGCCGGAGCGGACCTCCCGTACTCCGACGAGGTCGAGCGCTGTTACGGCGTGCGGCCGGACCGCACCCCTGAGCAGCAGTTCGAGGCGGCGCACCTTGAGCTGGACGCGCTCCTCCCCGGCGAGGGCGACCTCGCCGGGCGCTACCAGGCTTGGCGCGAGGGCGATCCGCTGCCGCGTGAGCAGCTCGCGCCGGCGCTCGACGCCCTGACCGCCGAGCTCCGCAGCCGGACGAGCGACCTGCTCGGGCTCCCCGAGGGCGAGGCGGGCGAGCTCGACTACGTGACCGACGAGCCTTGGGCGGCGTACAACTACTACCTCGGCGGTCTGCGGAGCCG
This sequence comes from Gaiellaceae bacterium, assembly GCA_035535195.1. Classification (GTDB taxonomy): domain Bacteria; phylum Actinomycetota; class Thermoleophilia; order Gaiellales; family Gaiellaceae; genus JACDAN01. The sequence goes on from DATLQK010000097.1 coordinate 9,554, forward strand.
GGTCGCGGTCAACACCGACGTCGACATGAACGCGGGCTTCATAGGCCACCTGATGGCACACGAGCTCTATCCCGGTCACCACACCGAGCACGCCTGGAAGGAGCAGCGCCTCGTGAAGGAGCAGGGCCTGCTCGAGGAGAGCATCCTGATGATCGGCGCGCCGCAATCCCTGATCGCCGAGGGCATCGCCGAAGTCGGCGCCGAGATCCTGCTCGACGATCTGGACGCGTTCACCGCAGAGACGCTCGCCCCGCTCGGGATCGAGTACGACGCGGCGCTCGGCCGCGCCGTTCGCCGCGCGAGGAAGCCGCTCGAGCGCGTCCCGGCGAACGTCGCGCTCATGCTTCACGAGGACGGCGCCTCGGTCGACGAGGCTCGCGAGTACCTAATGCGGTGGGCGCTCGTCTCGCCGAAGCGCGCCGAGCACAACATCTCGTTCGTGAATCACCCCGTGTGGCGGGCGTACGTCTCGACCTACACCGAGGGGTACCGCGTCTGCCGGGACTGGGTCGCGGGCGACGGCGCGAAGTTCAAGCGGCTCCTGACGGAGCAGCTGACCCCCGCCGATCTGGCCTGAGCTATCGTCCGGCGCAATGGCGGTCGCGACGGAGCGCGAGTACCTCCTCTTCATCAACGGCGAGGCCTCGGAGCCTGCGGACGGGCAGCTGCGCGACCTGACAGAGCCGGCGACCGGCGAGGCGCTCGGCAAGGTCGCGCTCGCAGGCGAGCAGGACGTCGACCGCGCGGTCGACGCCGCGCGCTCTGCGCTCGACGGCGACTGGGGCCGAACGCCGCCGACCGAGCGGTCGCGCCTCCTCCACGCCCTCGCGGACGCGATGGTCGCGAACCGCAAGGAGCTCGCCGAGCTCGAGGCGCGGAACGTTGGAAAGGCGATCTCGTCCGTGAAGGCCGAGCTGCACCAGGCGGTCGAGAACTTCCGCTACATGGCCTCGGCGATCGCGTCGATCGCAGGCCGCTCGAACCCGCTGGGCGGCTCGCTGCTCTTCTACTCGCTGAAGGAGCCGGTCGGCGTTGCGGGCCAGATCGTCCCTTGGAACTACCCGCTGATGATGGCGACCTGGAAGCTCTCGCCGGCGCTCGCCGCCGGCTGCTCGGTCGTCCTCAAGCCGGACGAGGCGACGCCGCTGACCGCGCTGAGGGTGGCCGAGCTCGCGACCGAGGTCGGATTTCCGCCGGGCGCGGTCAACGTCGTCCCCGGAGGCGGGCCCACGACCGGCGCCTATATCGTCCGCCACCCGGGCGTCGACAAGATCGCGTTCACGGGGTCGACGGCCACCGGCGCCGAGGTGATGAAGGCGGCGGCCGACGGGATCAAACGCCTGACGCTGGAGCTCGGCGGCAAGAGCCCGAACATCGTCTTCGCGGACGCGAACCTCGACGACGCGATCCCGAGCTCGGTGTGGTCGATTTTCTATTCGGCCGGGCAGAGCTGCGAGGCCCGCTCGCGGGTGCTCGTCGAGCAATCGCTGTACGACGACTTCGTCAGTCGCTTCTCCGAGCTGGCCGGCCAGATCAAGGTCGGCGACCCGCTTGACCCCGAGACCCAGATGGGGTCACTGATCTCGGAGAAACACCGGACGCGCGTCCACGGATTCGTCGAGCAGGGCCGCGAGGAAGGCGCCGAGATCGTGACTGGCGGTGAGCCGGGGAACGGCAACGGTGCGTTCTACCCGCCGACGGTGATCGCGAAGGTCGACAACTCGATGACCGTAGCCCAGGAGGAGATCTTCGGCCCGGTCGTGACGGCGATCCCCTTCGAGGACGAGAAGGACGCCGTGCGGATCGCCAACGACGTGCGCTACGGCCTGATGGCGACGATCTGGACGGGCGATCCCGCCCGCGGGCACCGGGTCGCGCGACGGATCAAGTCGGGCCTGATCGGGATCAACATGCCGTACACGGCCTTTCCGGGGATCCCGTTCGGCGGCTACAAGCAGTCGGGCTTCGGCCGCGAGCTCGGAATCGACACGCTCGACGACTACCTCGAGACGAAGAGCGTGATCACCTCGACCTCGCCGAAGCCGTTCAACCCGTTCGGCCTCGGGTAGGCGCTACTTCGAGCGCCCGAAGATCCGGAGGATGAACAGGAACAGGTTGATGAAGTCGAGGTAGAGCGCGAGCGCGCCGAGGATCGCCTCGCGCTTGTCCGCGTCCGTGCCGGTGTTGCCGCGGACGTTCAGCTCCTTGATCTTCTGCATGTCGTACGCGGTCAGCGCCGAGAAGATCGCGACGCCCGCGTACGTGGTGATCCAGTAGAGCGTGCCGTTCGCCCAGAACAGGTTGACGACGCTCGCGAGGATCAGGCCGATCAGCGCCATGAACGCGATCGACCCGACCGAAGACAGGTCTCGCTTGGTCGTCCAGCCGAACAGCGCGAGGGCGCCGAACATCGCGCTCGTCACGAAGAACGCGCCCGCGATCGACGCCGTCGTGTAGACGGCGAAGATCATCGAGAACGTCACGCCGTTCAGCGCCGCGTAGCCGAGGAAGACCGCGGCGGCGACCTGGGGCGACAAGTTCTGGATCCGGAACGCGAGGCCGGCGACCAGGACGAGCTGCGCCACGATCAGGGCGATGAAGACCCACGGGTGGTCGTCGAACCAGGCGACCGCGTCCTCGCTGGTGCCGATCGCCCAGGCAACCACGCCCGTGAACGCCAGGCCGGTGAACATCCAGCCCATCACGCGGACGAGGAACGACCGCTCCTCCTCGACCACGAGCGCCGGATAGGTTGCGGCGCCTGGCTCCATGACTTCCGATTCTGACCTGAAACGCGGCTACCGGTGGGCCGTGCTCGCGGCGGGCACGGCTGCAGCCGGCGCCGGCTCGGCGCTCTTCATCGGCCCGGCGGTGCTCGCGCCGGAGATCCGGTCGGAGTTCGACGTCAGCGTCTCGCAGGTCGGGGTGCTGCTCGGAAGCCTGTGGGTCGGCACCACGACGACGCTGCTCGCCTGGGGCCTGCTCGCCGATCGGCTCGGCGAGCGGGCAGTGCTCGGCACGGGCCTCGGCGCCGCCGGCCTCCTGGCGGTCGTCGCCGGCACCGTCGGCGGCTTCTGGGCCTTTCTCGTCCTGCTCTTTCTCGCCGCGGCGGCCGGCGCCAGCGTCAACGCCGCGAGTGGCCGGGCCGTGATGCAGTGGTTCGGCCCTGACGAGCGCGGCCTTGCGCTCGGGATCCGCCAGACGGCGATTCCGCTCGGGATCGGTCTCTCGGCGATCGTGCTGCCCGCTGTGGATGCGGCGGGCGGGCTCCGTTGGTCCTTCGCGTTCCTCGGCAGCCTTGCGGTTGTGGCGGCATTGGTCGCCGTCGCCGTGGTGCGCGAGGCGCCCGTTCGCGACGTCGAGCTGGAAGGCGATGCGATCGAGTGGACGCTCCGCGATTCGCGGCTCTGGACGCTCTCGATCGGCAGCGGGCTCTACCTCAGCGCGCAGATCCCGCTCATGTCCTTCTCGGTGCTCTTCCTCCACGACGCGCACGGCGTCTCGACCACGCGCGCCGGAGCCGTGCTCGCCGTCTTCCAGGCGGCGGCGGTGGTCTCGCGAATCGCCGCCGGCCGGCTCTCGGACCGGATCGGCAGCCGGATCCGGCCGCTCCGCTGGATCGGCGTCGCGAGCGCAGCGGGCCTCGCTGTCACCTCGCTCGTCGCCGAGAACGGGCTCTGGGCGGCGATCGCCGCGATCGTGATTGCGGGCGCGGTCTCGATGTCGTGGAACGGCCTCTCGCTGACCGCGGCGGCGGAGCTCGCCGGCCGCGCCAAGAGCGGCGCGGCGATCGGCTTCCAGCAGACGACACTCGGGGTGATCGGCGTCCTTGTTCCGATTCTGTTCGCGAACCTCGTGGAAGCGACCTCGTGGCGGGCCGGCTTCGCCGCAGCCGCGCTGGGACCCCTCGCCGGCTGGTGGTTGCTCGGGAAGCTGCCGGAGCGGGTATGAGCGGAACATGCGTCTCTATCCCGAGCTCCACGGGCCGAGAACGCGCGCACTCGTCGCCGACATCGCCTCGATCGCGCTGCTCGTCCTCTTCGCCTGGGCCGGCCTGAAGGTCCACGACGCCGTCGACCGGCTGGCCGTACTCGGCGAAGGGGTGCAGGCGACGGGCGGCGCCGTCCAGGGCGGGTTCGAGTCCGCCGCGGACGCAGTCGACGGAACCCCGGTCGTTGGCGGTGAGATCGCCGACGGGCTGCGGTCGGCGGGCGAGAACTCCGGCGGCGAAGTGTCCGACCTGGGACAGCAGGGCAAGGACAACGTGCACCGGCTGGCGAACATCCTCGGCCTCGTCACGTTCGGCCTTCCCGCCGCCCTGCTCCTCGCGACGTGGTTACCCGGCCGCACGGCGCAGGTTCGGAAGCTCCGCGACGCCGAGCTCGTCCTCCGGAACACCGACACGCCGGAGCGCCGGCGCCTGCTCGCGATGCGCGCTGTCTTCTCACTGCCCTACGGCCAGCTGCTCACATACACACCCGATCCGCTGGGAGATCTCGAGGACGGCCGCTACGACGCGCTCGTAGCCGCCGCCCTCGAGGACGCGGGTCTGCGACACGCCAACTAGCCCGGTTTCCTGGGGCGGCGCCGACAAAGGAGGCCCGGCCGAGGTCGTTTAGGACAGTGCTTTGAGGCACGGCCTGGCGACCTCGGCCGCCGCATCCTGCCGCTCAGCGGCGTCAGGCGGAGCCGGGGGCCGGCTCGGCCGGTCTCCGACTCCGCCATCCAGGGAGGCGGGCTAGATCCAGCTGAACTCCTGTTGAAGGATCGGGAGCGCGAAGTAGATCGCGAAGGCGATCGCGGCGCCCCACATCAGCGGATGCACCTCGCGCCAGAGGCCCTGGAAGCTGCGCACCAGGACATAGACGATGAAGCCGGCGGCGATGCCGTCCGTGATCGAGAACGTGAACGGCATGAACATGATCACGATCGCCGACGAGAGGCCCACGGCGACGTCGTGGAAGTCGATGCCGGCGAGGCGACGACCGCCGGTCGGGGTCGTGGCAGGCGGGCCGAGCTCCTCCAACTCGGCTTCCTCCTCGGCCTCGGTGAGGACGCTGATCATCAGCCAGCCGACGATGATCAGGGCGGGCGCCGTCGCCTGCGGCGGGACCATCCCGATCAGCGGCGCGAAGAACATGAAGGGGAAGAACAGGACGCCCGTGACGACGCTGACCCAGCCCGTGCGTCCGCCGACGCCCACGCCCGAGGCCGACTCGATGTAGGTCGTCGCCGACGACGCCGACGCGAAACCGCCCGCCGCGGCGGCCGCCGAGTCGACGAGCAGCGGCTTGCGGATGTCCGGCATCCGGCCCTGCGCGTCCACGTACCCCGCCTGCCGGCCGACGCCGACGAGCGTGCCCATCGTGTCGAAGAAGTCCGCCAGGAAGAGCGAGAACGCGAGCGCGACGGCGGCGAGGAATGGCAGCGTGGTGAAGGCGGAGAAGCTGACGTCGCCGATCAGGCTGAAGTCCGGGGTGTCGACGAGCTTCTCCGGCCAGCGCGCGTAGCGCTCCGTCGCGGGTGTGTCGAACACGGTGTAGTCGTTCGCCCAGTTCACGATCGTCGCGAACACGGTCGTGGCGATGATCCCGACGAGGAGGTCGCCCGGAAAGCCGAGCGCGCGCAACGCGATCGTGATCACGAGCCCGACGAGCGTGATGATCACCGGCCAGGTCGTGAAGGTGGCGAGGTCGACGGGCGTGGGTGCGGCCCGCCCGATCACGAGGCCGGAGTCGTAGAGCCCGATGAAGGCGATGAAGAGGCCGATGCCGATCGCGATCGCCTTCTTCAGCTCGAGCGGGATCGCACGCATGATCGCCTCGCGGAGGCCGACCAGCACCGCGACGACGGCGACGAGGCCCTCCACGACGATCAGGCCCATCGCCTCCGGGAAGCTGAGGCCGTTCTGTGCGACGAGCGTGAAGGCGACGACCGCGTTCAAACCCAGTCCGGGCGCGATCGCATAGGCCATGTTCGTGTAGAGGCCCATGATGATCGTCATGACTCCGGCGACGAGGCACGTCGAGGTGAGGACGGCCTCGAACGGGAGGCCCTGTCCCTGGAGGCCTGGGACCCCGGCGAAGCCGAGGATCGCCGGGTTTACGAAGATGATGTAGGACATGACGATGAAGGTCGTCATGCCGGCGACTGTGTCGCGCGCCAGGGTGGTGCGCCGCTCCTCGAACCGGAACCACCGGTGGAGCGCGGAGCCCTGGGTAGGCGCCGCGGTGTCGCTCATGCAGATCCTCCTTTCCGCAGATCCGTGACGACGCTGGCGACTCTAAACCGACGGCTGGACGACGTTTTCCACATCGGCGTCGGCGTCGGCGCGAACCGCGTCGGCGGGACGCCCGAGGAGGACGAGGCGTGCGCGCTGGCCGCGTCGTGGATGGAGGAGGCGGGGCTCGAGGTCGAGGTGGACAGCCGCGGCAACGTGATCGGGCGGCTCGTCGGCTCGCGGCCGGAGCTGCCGGAGGTGTGGACTGGGTCGCACCTCGACTCGGTGCCCGTTGGCGGCCGGTTCGACGGGGCGCTCGGGGTCGTCGCTGGCCTCGAGGCGGTCATGGCGGCGGGGCCGGCCGTGCGGACGCTCGGCGTCGTCGTCTTCCGGGACGAGGAGACCGGGTGCCACGGCAGCCGCTGGCGGGTTGTGAATGCGCCGCTTCCGGGTCGTTACGTCGAGCTGCATGTCGAGCAGGGGCCGCGGCTGGCCGCGGCGGGCGCGCCGCTCGGCGTCGTGACGCGCATCGCCGGCATGGTCCGGCGCCACCGCGTCTTCGAGGGGCACGCCGATCATGCGGGGACGACGCCGATGGACGGGCGCCTGGATGCGCTCGCCGCTGCGGCGGAGTACGTGCTCCGCGTCCGTGACGTCGCAGCCGGGATCGAGGACGCCGTTGCGACGGTGGGGCAGCTGGAGGTGGAGCCCGGCGCAGCGAACGTCGTGCCCTCACGGGTGCAGCTGACGGTCGACGCGCGGGCGCCGGACCGGGAACGGCTCGACCAGCTGGTCTCCGAGCTCGGGCTGGAGGACCCGCACTACGCGAACGCGCCGGTTCGGCTTGCAACCGACGCCCTGCGCGCCGAGCTCGAGGAACGGGGGCTCCCGGTCCTGGAGCTGCCGTCGGGCGCCGGCCACGACGCAGGCATCCTGGCGGCCGCCGGCGTCGAGTCGTCGATGCTCTTCGTCCGGAGCCTGAACGGCGGCGCGAGCCATTCGCCCGACGAGCTTTCCTCCGACGAGGACGTGGCGCTGGCGCTCGACGTGCTCACGGCCGCCCTGCGGCGGCTGGCACGGGGCTAGCTCAGCGGAGGTAGCCGCTCAGCGTGCGCTGCGCGAGCTTGATCATCCAGAGGCCGGCCAGCAGGCAGTAGACGATCGAGGGGAACCCGAGGCCGAAGATCGCCAGCAGCGTCAAGCGCGGATCCTCGTAGGCGAGCAGGGCTTGCAACGCCGGTGAGGTCGCATACCCGAGGGCGATCGACGCGGCCACGTGAAGGAGGACCTTGCCCATGTCGTCCGGCGCAAGGCGCGGAAACCGGACGTCAATCCAGAGCGCGATCGCGCCCGCACCAACGCCGATCAGACCCGTGAGCAGCCCAGGGTTCACAGCAACGCACCGACGAGCATACCCTTCTCATCGGCTTGCGCCGCTGTTTCTAAACCCCGGGGGCCCGCCGCCGCAGCGGGCCCCCCGGGTTGTGGGCTACCGGACGCGCAGCCGGAGCTGCGCCGACGCGTAGCCGCTCTTCGTTGCCTGGAAGACGATCATCCCGCGCTTCGTGGGCCGGACCCGGAAGGTCGCCGAGCCCTTGCGGCTGGTGCGAACGCGGGCCAGCCGCGCGCCCGCGCCGGACAGCCGCACGGTTGCTCCCGCAACCGGCTTGTTGTCAGCGCCGCTGACCGTGACCACGATCTTCCGCATCCGCTTCCTCTGCGGTGCGCCCCGGGCGCGTAGGCGCAGCTGCCTGACGTTGCCGATCCGTTGGATCGGGCTCCAGTCGCCCGTGTTCCGCCCCTCGTCCACGGCCGCGACGTGCCAGTAGAGCGGCAGGCCCATCGCGTACGCCGGATGCGTCAGCAGCGGCGCGTAGCTCGTGTTGTCCGTGATCACGTCCTCGACCGCGGTCGCGAAGTCGGCGCGGGTGGAGATCTGGACGCGGTACTGCTTCGGCCCGGGCTTCGGATCCCAGAGCAGAAGTGGGTAGCGCTTGGAGTCGTCCGAGCGGACGCCGGTCGGCTCTGCGATCGTCCGTGTGAACACGTGCGTGCCCGAATACGGGCCTGCGACCGTCCCGAACGGCTGGCGCGGGAAGTTCGCCCGCACCTTCCAGCGGAAGACACCGGTGCCGTACATCAGCACGGGCGTCAGCGCGGGCGTCCGCAGGCCGGCCAGGTCGGTTTGCCTCCCGTCCGGGAGGTCGACGTGCACGTCGTACGACACGGCGCCCCGGACGTCGTTCCACGTCCAGGTCGGGATGTAGTCGCCTCGGGTTGGGTTGCCCGCGCTCGGGACCGGCGCCTCGAGCCGCTTCTGGAACGTCCGTGGAGCCGACCAGGTGAGCCCGATCAGGTTCTCGTCGTCGGCTCGCACCCGCCAGTAGAGCACCGTGTCGGCGGGGTACGTCGTGTTGCTCGTGTAGGCGGTCGAATCGGTGAGCACGTCCTCGAGCAGCGTGCCGAAGCGGTCGTCCTGCGAGACCTGGACCCGGTAGCGCCGTGCGCCCTCGACGCCGCTCCAGCGGAAGGTCGGATGCCCCGCGAGGTCGGCGCCCGGCGCCGGCTCGAGTGCCGCCGGCGGGGTCGAACGCTTCTCGAACGCCTGGGAAGCCGCGAGCAGCGGCACGCCCGCCGCCTGCCCGCCGTTCACCTGGTCGGCCGGGAGGACTGCCCAGTAGTAGGACGTCGTCTCGTCCGGGTAGGTCGTCGGCTTGAAGAAGCTGCGCGGCGCATAGACGGGCAGCTGGGTGAACGCGTAGTCGACGATGTTGCTGAACTGGGAGTCCTTCGCGACGAGCACGAAGTAGCTCTGCTTCCCCGCGATCGGCCGCCACGTGAAGTACGGCGTGCGCGGTGAGAGCGTTCCGGCGGCCGGCGTGACGTAGTCGCCCGCGCCGAGGTACCCGGAGTTGCACGACGGGGAACAGGCGCCGCCCGTCGGGTAGCCGATCCACTTGAACGCAGGGCCCGGAACCGTCGAGGTGCCGCCGTTGACGACGTAGGTGTAGTCGCCGTAGACGTCGGTGGCGGCGGTGTCACGGTTGCTCCGGGCGCGAACGCGCGCGCAGTACGTCGTGCCCGCAGCGAGGGCCGGGAGATCGGTCGCGACCGACATCGAATCCTGGTACGGCTTCTGCAGGTTCCAGCCGGAGCCGAGCGGCGACCACGCGTTGACCGAGGTGTTGACCACCCAGTGGCTGCCGGTCGCCGTCCAGTTGCAGTCGCTCGGGCCCATCGGCGTGATCTCGACCTGATAGCTCGACGCGCCCGGGACGGGGTCCCAGGTGAGCATCGGGACCCGCGTCTGGTACCCCGCGGTTCCGGGTTCGGCGTCGGTTCCAGGGTCGCTGACGTTGTCGCGGAGGCGAACGTTCTTGATGCTGGTGCCGGCGACCGGCGGGACCTTGTCGAAGCGCTTGTCGAACACCGGCCCCTCGTTCCAGTCGCCGGGGTTTCCGTCGACGTCGATGCCGCGGATACGCCAGTAGTACCGGTTGTCCTTCAGGACTGCCGTCGGCGCATAGACGCTGCCGATCGTCGAGCCGACGCAACAGACCTTCGAGCCGGGCGCGTAGTCCTGGGACGTGCTGACCTCGAGCTCGTAGCGGGCGGCCCCTGGAATGGGATCCCACGCGAACTGCGCGTCGAAGACCTCGGCGTCCGGCGACAGGTCGTTGACGCGGACCCCGGTCCGCGACGGCCAGAACCAGACGAACGAGGCGACGGGCGACGGCGTTCCAGGGTTCCCCTGGGCGTCGACCGGCGTCACGCCCCAGTAGTACGTCCCCGGAGCGAGCGCCCCCGCCCGAGTGAATGCGTTCGCGAAGGTCTCCACTGGCTTTCCGCCGATGACGGAGCCGAGCGAAGGATCGTTCGCGATCGTGACGAGATACTTCACCGCGCGGTCGACCGGGTTCCACACCAGCTTCAGCGGCGTCGACGGATAGGACACGACCGCCCCGCCCACCGGCGACTGGGGCTGTGGCGCCCGCAGGACCTTCGAGAAGGCGCGGGGGCTCGTCCACGGCGAGACGTCACCGTTCGCCGTGCTGGCGCGGACGCGCCACCAGTACGTCCGATCCGGCAGCGACCTCTTCAACGTCGCGCGCGTGTTTTTGGTGAAGAAGCGGTCCTGACCCGAGCCGAGCACCGGAGCGTTCATTCCGGGGTCCGCCGCGATCTGGAACTCGTACTGCGCGGCACGGGCGACCGGAGCCCAGCCGAACCAGGGCACGCCGTCGCTGCGGACGCCCGCTGCGGGGGCCGTGAGCGCCGGCGCGGACAGTGATGCCTTCGGAGCCGTCGCGCCGATCGGCGCCAGGAGCAGCGCACCGACGACGACGGCGCCGGCGACGGTCGCTCCGCGGCGCCCGACGGAGGCGAGGCGAGGGAGCGGCACGAGCCGCGGCGTCGTCGCCGCGTAGTGGTCGTACTCCGGGAAGCGATCCGCGAGCGCCTGCTCCTCGAGGCGCATCCGGACCGTCTGGGCGGCCGCGAACACGACGGCAAGAATGATGTTGCGAAGGGTGGGGGACGCGATCACGAGCCCCGCGAACGCCACGAGCTCCCCGAGGTAGACGGGGTGCCGGACGAGTCCGTACGGGCCGCTCGTGACGAGGCCACGAGCTTCCGGGAGGATCCCGAAACAGCGCCCGAGGGCGACGAACGAGACCAGCAGCCAGGCCCAGGCGACGAGCGCAATCGTCTCGCCCGAGGCGAGGAGCCAGGTCGGCGCCGACTCGGCCGGCTGCTCCAGCAGCGGCACCGAGACTAGCGCTGCGGCGCACGCGACGAACGCGATCGGGGCCCGCGCATGGTGCTCCGGCGCCTTCCGGATGACGACGCACACGCTGACGGCGAAGAGCACCGCGGTGCGCAGCAGGACGAAGCCCGCGACGCTCCAGGTGTGAGCAGACGAATTGGCGAGCACGTCGCCCGCGGCGTGCGCTGCTGCGACGGTGCTCGCGGCAGCGAGAGCTGCGAAGACCCCTGCGACGATGAAGCGGCTCATCAGGTTCAACCTCCGAAGGTGTCGAGGAACGAGAACACCGCCGGGCCCAGGATCACCACGAACATCGCGGGGAAGATCAGGAACACCAGCGGGAACAGGAGCTTGATGGGCGCCTTCTGGGCCCGCTCCTCGGCCGCCGAGCGGCGGCGCTTGCGCATGTCGACCGCGAGGTCGCGCATGATCTGGCCGATCGAGACGCCGAGCGTCTCGCCCTGGAGGACCGACCGGACGAACGAGCGCATGAGCGGCGTGTCGCAGCGCTCGAGCAGGTTGCGCAGCGCCTCGTTGGTCGAGAGGCCCATGCTCTGCTCCTGCAGCGTCAGCCGCAGCTCGTCACCGAGCGGCCCGCTGAATCGCTCGGCCGCGAGCTGGAGCGATCCCGTGAAACCGAGACCGGCCTCGACCGTGACGACCAGCAGGTCGATCAGGTTCGGCAGCTCGTAGTCGATCTTCTGTGCCCGCGCGCGCGCGCGCCTGCGGACGAGCGTCATCGGCGCCGTCCAACCGACTAGCGCTGCCATCAGAGTTCCGCTGAATGTGAGCAACGGGCTGTAGCCGCCGATCGACGACAGCCATAGCCAGCAGGCGGGGGCGACGATCGCGGAGAGGACCCGGTAGCCCGCGAACTTGCGCGGCGCGAGCCCGTAGATCCCCGCCGCGACGAGTTCGCGCCGGATCGAGGCCTCGCGGAGGCCGCCGAAGCGACCGGCCACCGTGCCGACGGTGGAAGCGAGGCTGTCGAGGGCGCTTCTCGTCGCGCTCGAGCGCGAGTCGTCGTTCCGCTGCCGGGCGGCGAAGCCGTACGAGCCGATCCGGCTCAGCGTCTGCGACCCCCGCAGCCTCGGAAACAGCGCTGCGCGCGCCACGAGGACCGCGGAGGCGCCGGCCAGTGTCAATCCCATCAACAAGAGCAGCACCATCGCGTCCTCCCTAGACCTTGATGTCGACGATCCGCTTGATCACGAGCGACCCGGCGATGAGCATCGCGGTCGCCACCGTCAGGGCGATCCGGCCCACGCTGGTCGTGAACAGCGGCTGGATGTAGTCGGGGTTGATGGCCCAGAGGGCGAGCAGCAGGCCGACCGGCAGCGCCGAGACGATCCAGCGCGACATCCGGCCCTGCGCGGTCAGCGTCTGAACCAGTCGCCGCAGCTCGAAGCGCTCACGGATCGTCTCCGTGACGCGCTCGAGGACCTCGGCCATGTTGCCGCCGGTTCGCCGCTGGAGCGCCGCGACGAGCGCGACCTGCTCCAGGTCCTCGTTGTCCATCCGCCGGACGATCGAGCGGATCGCATCCTCCAGCTGGACACCGAGCTGCTCGTCCGCGACCACCCGGCGGAACTCGCTCTTGGACGGCTCGTCGGCGTCGTCGACCACGACCGAGAGCGCGCCGACGAAGCTGTGACCGGCGCGGAGCGCGGAGGCGAGCACCTGCAGGTTGTCCGGAAGCTGTTCGCCGAACTGCTTCCGCTTGCGCTCCAGCTTCCGGTTGATCAGCGACCGCACCGTCCAGGGAACGGCGAGGCCGACGAGCGCAAACAGGAGCGATCCGGTGATGACGACCAGGAGCCAGCTCACGAAGATCGTCCCGGCGAGCGTGAACATCGCGATGCGGAACGGTGGCGTGCTGATCTCCGCGAGCTCGCACGTCTCCTTGAACCGGGCCCACCACTTCGTCGTCTCGAGCGAGCGCTCGGCGCCCACGAGCACGCGGCTCGTGATGCCTCCGCCCGACGCCTGTTCCTCCGGCGGCGTCGGCCGGACGGAGACGAACTCGGCCATCCGCGAACGCAGTGTCCGCCGCCGTGGCCGGAGCAAGGTCAGCACGGCGAAGCCGAGGAGCAGGGTCGTGCCGAGGGCGACGATGAGCATCGTCAGCGGCGACTGCAGGATCCTCGCCCCGACGGAGGGCCGATAGGGCTCGGCGGCGGCAGCCGCCTCCTCGGGCGAGTTGTACCCGCTCACGAGCAGGCCGGGAACGCCCTTGATCCGGATCGCGATCCGCACCCTCTGGCCGACGTCCGCGGTCGACTCGTACCGGAGCATGTACTCGCTGGAGAGCTCCGAGCCAAGCTCCGAGAAGATCGGCTCGAGCGCCTTGGGGGAGCTGGCCTCCCGATAGCGCCCGCCGGTCTGCGCCGCGAGCTTCCCGAGGGTCTTCGCGTCGTAGTAGCGGGACCTGAGGCCGACCGAGAACACCCTGATGTGTGCCGCGCGCGCCTTCGCGATCGCGGCGGCCGGCGAGGCGAGGCTGCCGACCTCCTGCCCATCGGAGAGCAGGACGATCGAGCCGGGGGAGAGGTGCTCCTCCTGGATCATCGAGATCGCGCGGTCGATCGCCTCGTACATCCGAGTGAAGTACGCGATCCGCGGCGTGCCTTCGAGCGCACCCTCGATCTGTCCCTCGTCGGTCGTGAAGGGCAGAACGGTCTCGGTGGTGGCGTTGTAGGCGAGGACGGCGAGCTGCTGAGACGGTCGGCGCTTGGCCGCGAAGGCCCGCGCCGCGGCCATCGCGTTGCGAATCGGCGCGCCGGCCATGCTCTCGCTCGCATCGATCACCAGGACGACGCCGGACGCGGGCCCCGTAGCCTCGCCTACCGGTGTGAGGCTGAAGCCCGGGACGAGCACGCCGTTTTCGCGGAGCGTCACCCGCTCCTTTGCCAGCCGCGCCTTCTGCGGCAGGCTGATCACGAAGGCGCGCTCCGGGAACTCGGCGCCTCCTGCCTCGACGAGGCGGAGTGGCCGTGCCGCCGCCGCCGTCGCCGCGATCGACGCGGCGACGACGACGGCGATTGCCAGGAAGGCGAGCCTCTCCCTCATCTCGCGGCCGCCCGCGAGAGATCAGCCTGCCCGGCATGGCCGTTCGAGAAGATGGTGACCGGGAGCGTGATCCCGCGCTTCTCGAACTTGTGGAGGAACGTCGGCCGCAGACCGGTTCCCTTGAGGGAGCCGACGACGATCCGGTCGGGTGTGACCCGCTCGACCTTGAACTCGAAGAGATCCTGCAGCGTGATCACGTCCGACTCCATCCGCTGGACCTCGGTGATCGCGGTCACACGCCGAGAGCCGTCCTCGAGGCGCTCGAGGTGGACGATCATGTCGAGGGCCGACGCGACCTGGCCGCGGATGGCGCGGACCGGCAGGTCGTAGCCGGTCATCAGCACCATCGTCTCGATTCGAGCGAGTGCGTCCCGGGGCGAGTTGGCGTGGATCGTGCTCAGCGAGCCGTCGTGGCCCGTGTTCATCGCCTGCAACATGTCGAGCGCCTCGGCGCCGCGGACCTCGCCGACGATGATCCGGTCCGGGCGCATGCGCAGTGAGTTCCGGACCAGGTGGCGAATCGGGATCTCCCCCTGCCCCTCGATGTTCTTCGGGCGTGCCTCGAGCCGGAGCACGTGGCGCTGGTTGAGCCGGAGCTCGGCCGCGTCCTCGATCGTCACGATCCGCTCGGTCTCCGGGATCGCGGTGGAAAGCGCGTTCAGGAGCGTCGTCTTCCCCGAGCCCGTTCCGCCGCAGATGAGGACGTTGAGCTCCGCGAGGATGCACCGCTGCAGGAACTCGACGGTCTCGCTGCTCAGCGTGCCGAGCTTGATCATGTCGGCCATGTCGAGCCGCTTCTTGCTGAACTTCCGGATCGTCACGATCGGGCCGCTCAGCGAGAGGGGCGGGATCACCGCGTTGACGCGGCTGCCGTCAGGGAGACGCGCGTCCACGAGCGGCGAGGCCTCGTCGATGCGGCGGCCGACCTGGGCGACGATCTTGTTGATAATCCGCCGCAGGTGAGACTCGTCCGTGAACCGGACCGTGGTCTCGTACAGCCGGCCCTGGCGCTCGACCCAGACCTCGAACGGGCCGTTGACCATGATCTCCGTGATCGAGTCGTCGGCGAGCAGCCGCTCGAGCGGCCCGTGGCCGAGGATGTCGTCGGCGATCTCCGCCGCCAGCCCCTCGCGGTCGTCACGGGAAAGCCCCGCCTCCGTGGACAGGTGCGCCTTGATGTCGTTCGTGACCCGGTCGCGAAGCGCGTTCGGGTCCATCGTTGCGTTGAAGAGCTGCGGGCCGAGCTCGCCGATCACCGTCAGGTGGATCCGGTTCTTCAGCTCGGCGAACGGATCGGGACCGCGTGACGTCGCGGCGGCCGGACGTGCGGCTGAGAGTCGTTCGTGCAGGTCCATCAGCGCTTCCTCCTCAGGAGCCCGTTGCGCTTGCCGTTGCTCGACGCCGGCGAATCGCCGTTGACGTAGAGCGCCGCGAGCGAATGGAACGCCCGGGCCGCCTCTGAACGGCCGTTCGCGAGCACGACGGGCCTGCCTTCGTTGACCGAGACGGGGATCTCTCGGTCGCTCGGAACGAAGACGTCCGGCGACCGGCCGATGATCGAATCGACCTCTTCCTTCGCGATCCCGACGCGGCTGTCCGCTCGGTTGAGCAGGACGCGGATCCGCTCCTGGTCGTACCCCATCAGCTCCAGCGTCTCCAGCCCGAGCTTGGTGTTCTTCAGCGAGAGCGAGTCGAGCATGCCGACCATGCACACGTGCGAGGAGCTGTCGATCGAGGCGATCACCTCCGGCACGAACCCGGGTGGGGTGTCCACGATCACGAAGTCGTTCGAGGCTCGAAGCACGGCGTAGACCTCGCGGAGGAACTCGACCGTGATCGTCCCGGCCTGGTCGGGCCGGGTCGGGGCCATCAGCACCCGCGCACCCGAAGTGTGCTCGACGAGGAAGTCCTCGATCTTCTCCGCGTCGACCGAGCTGCCGGCCTTGGCGAGGTCGTAGATCGTCCGGTGCGGCGCGAGGCCGAGGGCAAGCCCGATATCGCCGAACTGGAGGTCGAGGTCGACGAGCGTCACCTTGTGCCCGGTCTCCGCCAGCGCGACCGCCAGGTTGCAGGAGGTCAGGGTCTTGCCCGTCCCACCCTTCGGGCCGAGCACGCAGATCATCGGCGCGAGTGCGACGCCGGTGGCCGTGGCGCTGCCCTGTCTGCGCGCAACGGCCTTCTCAAGCGTGAAGAGGACGTTCCCGGGCGTTTCCGGCAGCGTCACGATGTCGTCGGCTCCGGCCTCGAAGACGCGGCGGACGAAACCGTTCGGCGAGCTCTCGCAGAGCACGACGACCGGCCGCTCGCGGCGCTGCTTCACGGCGCCGTCGATGAAGACGAGCGCGCGCTCGGAGTGGCCGGCGCAGGCGACGACGACGAGATCGGTCGCGGTCTCCTGCAGGGCCGTCCAGCTCTCCTCCAGGCCGTCGACGACCGCGACGATCTGGATGTCCGAGCCCTCCGGCAGGGCGGACTCGATCAGCTGGGGGTCGACGCCTGCGTCGAGCGCGACGAGTGTCTTGACCCGACTCGTCATCATCGGCCTCCGAGGAGCCGGCGAGCCTGTCCGTAGACGGCCACCGGCGGGATGCCGACGAGCAGGCTCTCCGCCGTCGTGATGCCCGGCCTCGTCACGGGAGCCCCCGCGCGCGGCCGCAGGACGAGCCAGACCTTGCCGTTGTCGACAGCCCAGGCGAGCTCGGTTGCCTGGTTGCGGTTGACGCGGAGCACGACGTTCGCGGTCTGGTTGGTGGCTCCCACGCCGGCGCCGGTATCGGACGGGGCGTCCAGGACGAGCGCGTTCTGCATGATCACCTTCGTCACCGGCCGGCCCTGGCTGACGCCGCCGCCGACGACGTTAAAGCCGGCGAGGACGTCGACCCGGTCACCCGGCTCGACCTGCCCGATCATTCCGCGAGCGGAGTCGAGCGGGACCGAAATCGCCCGGCTCTTGCCGACGAGCTTGGCGCCGATCGCGTCGGTGGTGCCCGCGAAGTCGGTGACCGTGAGCTGCTGGCCGGGGTAGATGT
This sequence comes from Gaiellaceae bacterium, assembly GCA_035535195.1. Classification (GTDB taxonomy): domain Bacteria; phylum Actinomycetota; class Thermoleophilia; order Gaiellales; family Gaiellaceae; genus JACDAN01. The sequence continues at coordinate 26,637 of DATLQK010000097.1, forward strand.
CCTCGACCGCGACCCGGCCGCGCAGGGTCGACGGGTCGGTGATCGCGCCGTCGCGCACCTGCTCCTTCGGCGTCGCGTCGCTCTCGAAGAGCCGCTTCACGCCGACGACGTCCCCCGGCATGCCCTTCTCGATCAGCGTCTTCGCGACGAGCACCGGAACCGGCTCCGTGTCGGCGCTGACGCTGCTCCGGTACTGGTTCAGGTACAGGAGCAGGACGAACGCCGCCATGAGCGCCGCAACACCCCCGAGTGCGACGGTTCCGCCCCGGGTCGACAGCATTTTCTGCATGACTTGCACTTCAGGACCTCCTAGTCCGTAAGCACCGCGACGCAGGGCTCGAAAGCATTCGGGTCGCAGGGTTGACCGCCAGCGCCCCCGTCATTGAGGGCCGAGACGTATTTGATGAAGTGGCCGACGATGTTCCCGGCGTCGTTGTTCGGGACCGGGTCATCGCCATTGCCCTGACAGGGGTTCGAGAAGCCGCCGCCCGAGGCGGTCCAGCCGGTGATGTAGAAGGTCGCGAACTTGAGGACCGGGACGGTCCCGCTGCCGCTGTCGTCGAACGAGCCGTACGGCGTGATGAAGACCCTGAGGAGTCGTGGGTCACCTGGGTCGAGGTTCGGGAACTGGCTCCAGCGGTTCGGCGCCGTGCACGTCGCTGGCTTCTCAGAGCCGAGGACGCGCAGGTTGAGCCCGGCGGGCACCTGGTTCGTCGCCCCGCCGGTCTGGATGGCGACGCAGTTCCACGGTTCGGGTGAGGCCCAGAGCGTGGTCGGCGTGGCCGGGCACGGATAGCCGGGATTCTGGGTGTACCGCGGCGCGCAGCCGAAGGCGAGCTCGTCCTTCAGATTGGTCTTGCTCATCCCCGGCGGGTCGCTCGGCTGGTACCCCGGCGGCTCGCAGTCGAGCGACTGGTTCTGGCTGCCGCCCACGACGCGAAGCGAGACGATCGGGTCGTTGACGGTCTTCGCGTTCTGGAGGTCCGGCGTCAGTCCGATCTTGACGACGAGGTTGTGCGTCGTCCCCTGCGCGAAGGAGTTCGTCCAGAAGCTCCCGTTTTCCCAGACCTGCGCCAGCTTGATGGGGCCAGACCGGATGGAGTTCGCGCTGAAGACGCGCTGGACGTTCCCGAAGGCGCCCTGGCAGGGGTTGTTGTTCTTGTTGCTGCAGGCCTGCCCGTTGATGGTCGACCCGTTGCCCTCCACCGCCCAGGAGAGCTGGACCGGCAACGGGCCTGAGTTGGCCGGGATCGAGAAGTAGCCGAACTGGCCAGTCCCGGTCGTCACGAAGCGCTTGCTGGGATTGTCGAAGTTCAGCTCCTGCTGAACGCCGTTGATCGTCGCGAAGACCTTTCCCTTGACGGAGTTCGGGTTGTTGACGCCGAAGTCCACGTCGGCGCTGACACCGACGGTGCACGTGGTGATCTGCGAGGTGAAGTACGGGTCTGCACAGGACCCGTTGAAGAGCGACACGTCGCGCGCGATCGGCGGATTCGGCTGGACTGCGCTGCCGCCCGTCGAGTACCCGCGGATCATCAAGATGCCGTTGGCGGAGCCCGTGTCGTAACAAGCGACGAACGGATTGGCGCAGTCGGTCGACCCACCGGCCTGGCTCATGATCACCCGGACGCCGATCTTGTCCGTCGAGATCGGGACCGAGAGCGGCGAGGCCGTGTTGTCCCAGATCGAGAGCCCGTTCGCGGTGCCGATGTTGGAAAGAGCCCGCCGCCCGATCTCCGTGCCGTTGTTCTCGTTGATGAAGACGACCGTCACCTGCGACGGGTCGACGTCCGGCGCAGCGATCGGCAGCGCCCCTTTGCTCGATTCGATCTGGAAGGCGCGCACACGAGCGTGGGCGTTGATCGCGGCCACCCTCTTGAAAAGGCCGGGGACCCCGAAAAAGAGCGGGACGTTGGCCTCCGTCAGTTTGAGGTCGAGCGTCATCGAGCCGCACATGTCGCCGGTGTCGTCCGGAGGCGGGCCCCCGACGGCGTACGTCTTGCTGTTGATCAGGACGGACAGCACGCCTTTCGTGGTGCCGCCGATCTGGCCGTTGTAGGCGCCCGCGACGCCCGTGTCACCCGCATACCGGCGCGCGGTCGTGGTGGCCGGGCCGTTATTCGGGCAGTTGGACAGGAACGGCGCTCCCGCCAGCGCGCCGGCGTCGGCCTGCATCTGCAGATGCCGCTTGTGCACGAACCAGTTGCCGACGTCCGCGACGAAGATCACGAAGAGGATGAGCACGGGCAGCCAGAGGACGAACAGCGGCAGCGCCGCTCCGCGCTCCGAGGCCAACGAATGGCCGACCGAATGCAGGCTCGTCAAGCGCATCCGGCGCTGTAGTTGGTCGGTCGCGCCTCGAGCCGCATGGTGGAGGCGCCGCTGATCGTCGTCTGCGTCACACTCATGCGCGCCGCGAGCACGCCGAGCCAGCGGTAGGTCGCGGTCAGCGTGACGCGGACCGGGTCACCGACGTTGGATGTGCCGTTCGGGAACTCGATGCAGACCTGAACCGGGCCGGGGACAGAGGACGTGCCGCCGTTCCGCAGCTCGTTCGACGTCACCTGGTCCCGGATGTACTGCTGGAGCGAGCCGCTGCTTGCCGGGTTCTTGTTCACCACAGCGAAGCGCGCGCCCTCGTTGGCGAGGTGCGTCTCGTCGATCCAGTAGTTGAAAGCTTTGCCGAAGTCCAACATTCCGAAGAGCATGAGTGCGAGCACGGGCAGGATCAGCGCGAACTCCACGAGCGCCACTCCCCGGTCCCCGCGCAACTTGCCGACGACCCTCGAGCGCATCGCTCACGCTCCGCCAAGGCCGGTGGCGGCGTCGGCGAAGAAGTTCGAAACGGTCGCGCCGATCGACGTCAGCGCGGTGACCGTAAGGAGCGCGACGAGCATGAGGATCATGGCGTACTCGACCAGCGTCTGGCCGCTGTCCTCAGACCCGAAGCGCCACAGCCTGCTGTTCATCCCCTCCTCCTTTGCACTCCCTGCGTCCCCCGACGCACTTGCTTTCCATTTGGTGCCGCCGCCCCCGCCTCGGGGGTCCAAGGCGGGGGCCGCGGGTGCGTTGCTGAGCGTGGCCCTTAGGCCGCGCCGATCGCCGTGGCGATCTGGTCGAGCCGGGCCGAAACGTTCGTGCCGAGCGCCGTGAGCGCAGTGATCGAAACGACCGCGATCAGTGCCAGAATCAGCGCGTACTCAACGAGCGCCTGGCCCTCCTCGCGATCGCGCATCGACGCGACCCACGTCTGCATTCCTACATACATCTGCAGCATTTCCCCTCTTCACCCCCTCTCAGGTTCCCGCGCCCACGGAGGGCGCCTCCCACTTCCGGGCGGCCGAAGCCACCTGCAACGACCGTAGGACGGAGCGGCGCGGAACGAGATAGGCCAAAGGGCTGGTCCGACTAGACCTTGCGACGGTGTTGATCCGGGGCCGGTCGCGCGAGAGTGAGCGCTGTGGGGAAGGGGGCGGCAGCGGTTGTACGCGCAGACGGCGAGGCCGTCTGCGAGCGGGTCGTCGTGGCCGACAACCCGCTGATGCGGCTCAAAGGCCTGATGGGGAGAGCCGGCCTCGAGCCCACCGAAGGGCTGCTGATCCGGCCGACGTCCGCGATCCACACGTGCTTCATGCGCTTCCCGATCGACGCGCTCTTTCTCGATCGTGAGCTGCGCGTCGTGGGGATCGCGGACGAGCTGCGGCCTTGGCGCTTCGCCGGTCGGCGGGGCGCCAAGGCCGTGATCGAGCTGGCGGCGGGCGAGGGACGTCGCCGCAGGATCGAGCTCGGGGATCGTCTCGAGCTCGTCGAGGTCTCGGGCTAGGAGCGGGCGTGGCTTCCTTCACCGACTATCCACCCGAGGCCCCGTCGCGCGTGCTGGTTGCGCTGCGGCGTTACGAGGCCGGCGACACGATCCGCCGCCTCGCCACACATCGTTTCGCCGGCGCGGCTGCCATCGCAGCCCCGCTCGTCGCCCTCGCGTATCTGCGGTTCGGTGCGAGCGGCCGTTTCGCGGTGGCGGCGTTCCTGATTCCGGTGCTCTGCGTGCTGGCGGCGATCGACCTGGCCGAGCGCCGGCTGCCGAACCGGATCGTGCTGCCCGCGACGGCGGTCGTCCTGATCGCTCAGATCGCGCTCTCGCCCGACCGGGCGCTCGAATGGACGCTGGCGGCGCTCGGCGGCGCGCTCGTGCTGCTGCTGCCGCTCATCGTCCTGCGTGCTGGTGTCGGGATGGGAGACGTGAAGCTGATGCTGTTGCTCGGCGCGGCGCTCGGCGCCGCCGTCGTCACCGGCTTCCTCGTCGCCTCGCTGGCGGCTGGCGCCTACGCTGCGGTCCTGCTCGTCCGCGGCGGGGCGGAGGCAAGGCAGACCGCGTTCGCCTTCGGCCCGTTCCTGATCTTCGGCGCGCTCGTCGCGCTCTTCCTCCAGTGAACAGATGATGGTTGCGCAGACACTCTCGACGTACCTCGACCGGGAAGCGCCGGAGGTCCTCAGCTGGCGCTGGGAGCAGCTGCTGGACGCGGGGTACGACGAGGCGGCGGCCTCGTACCTGGCCAAGCGGGTGGAGGTCGACCTCCACTTCGCCATGCGCCTCGTCCACGACGGCTGCCCGCCCGAGACGGCGCTCCGCATCCTGGTCTAGGTCCGCGCCGCCCGGAGCTAGACTTCCGGCGAGCGACTTCCTACTTCCGGTAGGTGTGGTCGCGCGCCCCCGCTGCCGATACTCGACGTGTGATGAAAGTGCACCTCAGCGACTCGTCTCTGCTCGCCCGCCTGGCCGAGGACCTCCGCCGCGGCGGGTGCGTCCCCTCGATGGCAGAGGACGGGACGCTCGACGTGGTCCAGCCGGACGCTCGCGATGTCCGCGAGGCGCGGCTCGAGCTCACGTTCTTCCTCCGGGCCTGGCAGTTCAGGCACCCGGAGGTCGAAGTCACGTTCGCGTAGGGCCTACGCCGGCTCGAAGAACGGGTGCTTCACCAGCCGGTGCTGGTAGGCGTGCCGTACGGCTTCGGTCCGGTTCGCGACGCCGAGCCGACGGTAGATGTTCGTGAGGTGGAACTTCACCGTCTGCTGCGTCAGCCACAGCTCCTGCGCGATCTCCCGGTTCGACAGGCCGCGCGCGAGCGCCTCGAGCACGCGCTGCTCGCTCGGCGTCAGGCCCGCCTTCTCTGCCTCGCCTTCGGAAACGCTCTCCTGGTCCTCGACCGCGCGGTACATCGCTCCCTGCGCGGCCAGCCGCAGCGCAGCGGGGAGGTCGTGCGGGTCGACCAGCTTCGCGATGAAGGACTTCGCGCCGCGGGCGAGGGCCGAGCGGATCGTCTCGGGATCGTCCTGCCCGGAGAGCACGACCACCGTCACGTCGGGGTAGCGTTTCCGTAGCTGGTCGATGCAGGTGAGCCCGTCCATCTTCGGCATGCTCAGGTCGAGCAGGACGACGTCGGGGCTCGTCCGTCCGACGAGAGGCAGCACCTGGCTGCCGTCCGTCGCCTCACCGACCAGCTCGATGCCCTCGTCGTCCCCCAGGGCGAGTTGGACCGCTTCCAGGATCAGCCGATGGTCGTCAGCCACAAGTACCTTCAATGGACGCATCGCCGCAAATGCTCCCTTCAAGATGTTGGTGCCCTCCCCGGCACCGGTAAACAGAAGCGTTCCACAGGGGGGCACGCTCGCCTATAGGTCAGATGACCCTGTTTACCCCTTTTGGTTATTGATTTCTTCGTTTCGGGGAGGAAAGCTGTGTTGATTCGGATGATGCGGCGACTCACAAGCGGCAGTGGGTAGCTCGAGCTCCGTCCCTGAGGGCGATTCCACAGGACGGACCGGCGGGCCGTCGAACACCGATCCCGTGCCCAGCGTCCTGATCGTCGAGGACGACGACCGCTTTCGCGTCGGCCTCGAGAACCTGCTCGCCGACTTCGGCCTGAACGTGGTCGGAACGGCGGCGGACGGCGAGCGCGCTCTCGAGCTCGTCGAGTCGCTGGCGCCGGACGTCGTGCTGATGGACCTGCAGCTGCCGCGGATGTCGGGCGCCGAAGCGACGCGCGCGATCGCAGCCTCCTTCCCCGGCACGGCGGTCCTGATGCTCACCGTCTCGGCCGACGAGGGAGACGTCGTCGACGCCCTCGCGGGAGGCGCCTCGGGCTATCTGGTCAAGGGCACCTCACCGGAGGCCGTCGCGGCGGGGATCCGGGCGGCCGCCCGTGGTGAGTCGCTGATCTCGGCGGAGGTCGCGGCGCGCGTGTTCGCGCGACTGCGCGACGTCCGCGTGGGGCAGTCCGCGGAGCACCCGGCGATCTCGTTTCTCTCCGCGCGCGAGACGGAGATCCTCCGCCTGCTCGCGATCGGCAAGCACAACGACGAGATCGCGGCCGAGCTCGTGATCAGCCCGTTCACGGTCAGGAACCACATTTCCAGGCTCCTCCGCAAGCTCGACGTCGAGAACCGCACGCAAGCCGCCGCCTTCGCCGTTCGGCACGGCCTCTAGCGCACGCGCCGCTCAGGTCTCGCGGAACGAGATCGGCTGCGCGCCTTCCCAGAGAGTGAGGCGGCCGAGCTCCCTCAGGTTCTCCTGACCCTCGGTGAGCGTTGCGAAGTGGTTCGCCCACAGCTCGCCCGCCTTGCTCTTGAAATGGCAGTAGCCATAGGGGAAGAGGAGCTCCGTCTCGCTCTCCCCGCCCGGGTAGAGCGCGAGCTCGCCGGGGTGCGGGTACATCGTCGCGTTCTCGGGGCCGATCCCGAGGTCGCGGTCGCCCCACGGGATCCAGTTCGACTCGCCGCTCCAGCGGCAGTGGATGATCCGGTCCTCGAGCGGCAGGATCGCCCGGAACGACTGGACGGTCTTCGGGGCGAGCTCCGGTTCGAAGCGCGCGACGAACATGAACGGCCCGGCGGTGATCTCGAGCACGGGCGGAACCTACTTCAAGGAGGAGATCCAGGCGCCGAGCGTCTGGCGCTCCTGGCCGGTCATGCCCGTGGCGTTCCCGAGCGGCATCGCCTGCGACCGCACCGCCTGCTCCTCGATCGCGTCGGCGCGCGACTTGATCTCCTCGAGGGTGTCGAACGTGATCCCGGCAGGCGGCGCGGAGAATCCCGGCTCGCTCGGGGTCTGCGAGTGGCACGGGACGCACCGCTGCCGGACGATCGCCTGCGCCTGCGCGTCGCTCACCTCCTGCGCCGGCCCGGCGGCGCCGCCACCCTCGTCAGGGCGCATCGCGATCGCCAGCGCGAGGGTCGCGACCAGCGCGGAGACCGGGATCCACCAGACCGTCCGCCCCGCGTGGCGGAGGTTGAAGAAGTGGCGGATCCAGGCGCCGATCAGCATCAGCGCCACGAGCACGAGCCAGGCGTGTGAGTGCTCGTACGTGAACGCGAAGTGGTTCGAGATCATCGCGAACACCACCGGCAGGGTCAGGTAGTTGTTGTGCACGGAGCGCCGCTTCGCCTCGAGCGCCGGCGCCGGGTCGGGTTCCCGCCCCGCCTCCTTCGCCCGGATCAGCTCCCAGTGCGCAGGGATGATATTGAAGAGAACGTTCGCGGCCATGATCGTCCCGAGCATCGCGCCGACCTGGAGGTAGGCCGCCCGCCCCGAGAAAACCTGGCTCGCGCCGTACGCCGCCGCCGCCGTCATCGCCACCAGTAGCAGCCCGACCACGAGGTCGCTTTTGAAGAGCATGCAGGCGACGTCGTAGATCACCCAGGCCGCCGCGAGCCCGATCAGCGAGATCGCGATCGCCGCCGCCACTGGGATGTCGGCCACGGACGTGTCGACCAGGTACGTGTCGGCGTTGAAGTAGTAGAGGACGACGAGCAGCCCGAAGCCGGACAGCCAGGTCGTGTAGGCCTCCCACTTGAACCAGTGGAGCGGCTCGGGTAGCTCCTCGGGCGCCAGCCGGTACTTGGAGATCCGGTAGAAGCCGCCGCCGTGGATCTCCCAGGACTCGCCTCCGACGCCCGGCTCCTCCACCCGCGGCCGGCCGAGGTGGTTGTCGAGCGCGACGAAGTAGAAGGACGTCCCGATCCAGACGATCCCGGCGATCACGTGGAGCCAGCGGAAGCCGAGGTCCAGCCAGTCGTTCCAGTAGGGATCGATTACCGACGCTGCCAGCGTTCCTGGGCGATCGCGACCAGCTCGGCCATGCCGGTCTCGAGCTCCTCCTCCCTCGTGCGCGCCAGGCGGTCGCGGAGCACCGGCAGCAGGTCACGGTGCGGCCGGCCGGCGACGAAGACGACGAACCGAAAGCCGAACTTCTCCTCGTAGACCTGGTTCAGGTAGGAGAGCTCCGTCAGCACCGTGGGGTCGTCCCCGTGCTGCTCGGGCGAGGGCTCGCCGATCCGCGGATGCTGCGACAGCGCCTGCGCCTTGTCCTCGCCCGGCAGCTGCCTTGCCACCTCCTCCGCCCGTCCGAGCGGGTCCTCCGTCTCGGCCAGGAGCATCACGAGCGCGCTTGGCCCGCCGAAGAGCTCCTCGAGCTCCTCGATGCTCAGCTGCCGCGGTAGCTCGCGCATCCGAAGGGGGAGACGAGGAGCGGCACGTGGTAGTGGCCGTCGTCGAGCGCGACCTCGAGCTCGACCCGGCGGAAGAACGGCGAGGGCGGGTGGAAGACGAGCCGGTACTCGCCGGGCTCCAGGGCCTTGGCGAGCTCGGGGATCCGTCCGTCGTCGTCGGTGTCCCGGGAGCTCAGCACCTCGCCGTCGCGGAGGAGCTCGACCCGCACGCCGCGCGCCGGCTCGCCGCGGCCGGTGTCGAGGACGTGAGTCGAGAGGGAGACGGTCACGCTGCGAATCTTTGCGCGTGGACCCGATGGTCGCGCGCGATCCCGTCCTCGTCGGCCCGCACGAGGTGCCCGTCGCGGACGATTTCCTCGCCCCGGACGTACAGCCGGTCGACCCGATGCGGCGCCGAGAGGACGAGCCCGGCGACGGGATCCGCGGCGCCCGCGAGCTCTAGCACGTCCCGCCGCCAGACGGCGACGTCCGCCTGCTTGCCCGGCTCCAGTGAGCCGATGTTGTCGCGTCGCAGCACGTCGGCGCCCCCGCGCGTTCCCAGCCGGAGCGCCCCGCGCACGGTCATCGCCCCCGGCCCGCCCCGGCCGCGCGCCACGAGCAGCGCTTGCTTCACCTCGAGGAAGAGGTCGCCGCGCTCGTTCGACGCCGACCCGTCGACGCCGAGGCCCACCGGTGCGCCGGCGTCGAGGAGACCACGCACCGGGGCGACCCCGGCGCCGAGGCGCAGGTTCGAGGTCGGGCAGTGCGCCACGCCTGTCCGCGTGTCGGCGAACCGCCGCAACTCGTGGTCGGCGAAGTGGACGCAGTGCGCGCACCAGACGTCGTCAGCGAGCCAGCCGAGCTCCTCGAGGTACTCGACGGGCGTGCAGCCGTACAGGTCGCGGCAGTAGGCCTCCTCCTCGACCGTCTCCGCGAGGTGGGTATGCAGCGGGACGCCGAGGCGCCGGGCGAGTGCCGCGGACTCCCGCATCAGCTCCTTCGTGACGGAGAACGGCGAGCAGGGCGCCACCGCGATGTCGACCCCTCGGGCGGCCAGCGCCTCGGTCTCGCTGAGGATCGTGTCGAGGTCCTCCACGAGCGAGTCAGGCGGGAGCCCGCCGTCGGACTCGCCGAGGTCCATCGAGCCGCGGCCGAAGACCAGGTTCACGCCGATCGACTCCCGCGCCTCGAGCAGCGCGTCGGCGATCCCGTCCTGGCCGCGCGGGAAGACGTAGTGGTGGTCGAAAACCGTCGTGCACCCCGACAGGGCAAGCTCCGCCAGGCCCGTGCGCGCCGCGGCGTACTCCGAGTCGGCGTCGATCCAGGCCCACAACGGGTAGAGCGTCTGCAGCCAGGTGAAGAGGTCGGCCTCTTGCGCGCGGGCGCGGGTGAGCGTCTGGTACAGGTGGTGGTGGGTGTTGACGAGGCCCGGCGTGACGACCGCGCCGGCGAGCTCGACCCGCTCGTCCGCGTCCGGCGCCGCGCCTCCACCCACCGCCTCGACCGCGCCGTCGGCGATCAGCACCCAGCCGTCCTCGTGCTCGGTGCCCGCGTCGTCCATCACGACGACGTGACCGTTGTGCAGGAGCGTCGTCACGCGCTGAGCGGGACGAGCTCGAACCTGTCGACGTCCACGAGGCCACGGTCGGTGATCTTCAGGCTCGGGATCACGGACAGCGCCAGGAACGCCATCGAGTCGAACGGTGAAGCGAGTCGGCAGCCGAGGGCCTGCGCCGCCTCGACGCAGGCGCGGCTCGCGGCGATCACCTCCTCGAGGCTCGCGTCCGAGAGCAGCCCCGCGACCGGCAGCTTCAACTCCGCCCGGACGATGCCGCCGTCCACGACGACTACGCCTCCGCCTGTGTCCGACAGCCGGCGCACGGCGCGGAGGATGTCGTCGTCCTTCACGCCGACGACGACGATGTTGTGCGCGTCGTGTGCGACGGTCGACGCGAGCGCGCCGCTCCGCAGGCCGAACCCGCGCACGAGCCCGAGCCCGACGCGCCCCGTGCCGAGGTGACGCTCGACGACCGCGATCTTGAGGAGGTCGCGCTCGGGATCCGCGACGACACGACCGTTCTCGACCCGCGGCTCTTCCACCAGGGAGTCGGTGACGATCTGGTCGGGGATGATCCCGATCACGCGAGCACCGCCGTTCGACTCCCAGGGGATCGCGAAGTCGTTCGTCGCCGGGGCCCGTACGCGGACGCTGTGCTTCACCCACTCCGGCACCTTGGGCTTCTCGATCTCGGCCACCTCGTGGCCGCCCTTGAGGACGATCTCGGGGGCGAAGGACTGGAGGTCCCCGAGCACGAGCACGTCGGCCTGGTAGCCCGGCGCCAGCGCGCCAAGGTTGCGGAGCCCGTGCCAGAGCGCCGGGTTCAGCGAGGCCATCACGAGCGCGTCCTCGGCCGCGACCCCCGCCTTCACGGCCTCGCGAACCATCGAGTTGACGTGCCCCTCCTCCGCGATGTGCTCCGGCTCTCGGTCGTCGGTACAGAAGGCCAGTCGGTGTGGCCCGAACTCGTCGACGAGCGGGAGCAGCGCGTGGAGGTTCCGGGCGCCGGAGGCCTCGCGGATCAGCACCCACATCCCCGCGCGAAGCCGCTCGCGCGCCTCCTCGATCGTGCTCATCTCGTGGTCGGACCGGATCCCGGCCGCGGCGTACGCGTTCAGCTCCTTGCCGAGGACGTGCGGCGCGTGGCCATCGACGTGGGTGGCGCCGGGCAGCGCCAGCTTCTCCAGCTCGGACGGGCTGCCGTGGATGACGCCGGGGAAGTTCATCATCTCGCCGAGCCCCAGGACGCGCCGACGACGGAGGAGCCCTTCGAGGTCTCCGGGGAGCAGCGGGCGGCGCGGCGACTCGAACTCCGAGGCCGGCACGCAGGACGGGGCCATGAAGAAGACATCGAGCGGGAGGTCGTGGCAGAGGTCGGCGAGCCAGTGCACGCCGTCGGTGCCGAGCACGTTCGCGATCTCGTGCGGGTCGGCGACGACCGCGGTCGTGCCCAGCGGCAGCACGAGCTTGGCGAACTCGTCGACGAGCAGCTTCGACGACTCGAGGTGCAGGTGCGCGTCGATGAAACCCGGGACGAGGTACTTGCCCGAGGCGTCGAGCGTCTCCCGTCCCTCGTAGTCCCCGGTGCCGGCGACGAATCCGTCCGCGATCGCCAGATCGCCCTCCAGCCACTCGCGGGTGAAGGCCGAGAGGACGCGGCCGCCTCGGATCACGAGGTCGGCGGGCTCGTCCCCACGCGCAACGGCGAGCAGGCGGGCAAGTTCCGGCATTGCAGGGGGAACGTATTAGGTTTCGACTCATGGACGTACTGACTCCGACCTCACTCGAGGAGGCGCTCGCGCTGAAGGCGGAGCGTCCTGACGCCGTCCCGATCGAGGGCGGAACCGACGTGATGGTGGAGCTCAACTTCGACCGCGCTCGCCCGGAGGCGATCCTGAACCTGAACGAGGTGCGGGAGCTGAAGGGCTGGTCGCGCGAGAACGGGACGTTGCGGCTGGGCGCAGGACTGACCTATACGGAGACGATGGAGTCGCCGCTGCGGGACGGGCTGCCCGCGCTCGCCGAGGCCTCGAGGACCGTCGGCTCGCCCCAGATCCGTAACCGCGGGACGATCGGCGGAAACCTCGGCACCTCGTCGCCGGCCGGCGACGCGCTCCCGCCGCTCCTCGTGGAGGGGGCGGAGCTCGAGCTGGGGAGCACGCGAGGTGTGCGGCGGCTGCCGCTGCGGGAGTTCCTCGTGGGTCCGAAGCGGAATGCCCTCGAGCCGGACGAGCTGATCCTGGCGGCGTTGCTCGAGCCGAGCGGCGCGCCGCAGACGTTCATGAAGATCGGGCCGCGGAACGCGATGGTGATCGCCGTCTGCTCGCTGGCGCTCGTGGCCGACCGCGAGCGGGGCGAGCTACGGGCGTCCTTCGGCTCGGCCGGCCCGGTCCCGGGCCTCGTCGTGGCCCCGTTCGAGGAGCGCGAGGCGTTTCCGGAGCAGGTCGCCGAGGCCGCGAGCCCGATCGACGACGTCCGCGGCACGGCGGCGTACCGCCGCCACGCCCTCAGAGTCCTGACGAAGCGGGCGCTCGACCGGACCCTCGCTTGAAGATCTCGCTGACCGTCAACGGGGAGACTGCCGAGACCGAGATCTGGCCGGGAGAGAGCCTGCTCTACGCGCTCCGCGAGCGGCTCGGATTGCCGGGGTCGAAGAACGCCTGCGAGCAGGGCGAGTGCGGCTCGTGCTCGGTGCTCCTCGACGGCAGCCTCGTCTGCGCCTGCCTGGTGCTCGCCGCGCAGGCCGACGGGCACAACGTCGTCACGGTCGAGGGCGTCGCCGAGAACGGGGAGCTGCACCGGGTGCAGGAGGCGTTCGCCGAAACCGGCGCGGTCCAGTGCGGGTTCTGCACGCCCGGGCTGGTCGTCGCGACGGTCGACCTGCTGGAGCGGGCGCCGGACCCGTCCGACGACGAGATCCGCGAAGCACTCTCTGGCAACCTGTGCCGTTGCACGGGGTACGCGAAGATCTTCGACGCCGTGCGGCTCGCCGCCGGGCGGGCATGAAGATCCTCTTCGTCTGCACCGGCAATACATGCCGGAGCCCCTTCGCGGAGGCGGTGGCGCGGCGTGAGGGCCTTGTCGACGCCGAGTCGGCAGGCCTCGATGCATACCCGGGGGACGAGCCGCCGGCCGACGCCGTGGCGGCTGCGCGCGAGCGCGGGTTCGACCTCTCGTCGCACCGCGCGCGGCCGCTCACCACCGAAATGCTCGACCGGGCCGAGGTCGTCGTCGGGATGACGGCCGCGCACGTCGGCGAACTCGAGGCGCGCGGCGCAGATCGAAAAACTCGCATGCTCGGCGCGGCCGACCTCGACGACCCGGTCGGTCTCGGACGCGAGAGCTACCGGCACACGTACCGGCGGATTGAGAACGACGTACGGGCGCTCCTCGAGGAGCACGCATGAGCACGAAGCTCGAGCTGGGGCGGGTCGGCGAGGCCGTCAGGCGCGTCGACGCGATCCCGAAGGTGACCGGTGAGTTCGCGTACTCGAGCGACCTCATCGACGCGGGGATGCTCTGGGGGCACACGCTCCGCAGTCCGCACGCGCACGCCCTGATCCACGGGATCGACATCTCGCAGGCCTTGGCGATCCCCGGCGTCCACGCGGTTCTGACCCACGAGGACGTCCCGGGTGACAAGCGCTACGGGCTCGAGTTCGCCGATCAGCCGGTGCTGGCGTTCGACCGGGTGCGCTACTTCGGCGAGCCGGTCGCGCTGGTGGCCGCCGAGCATCCCGAGCAGGCGCGGCGCGCGGCCGAGGCGATCGCGGTCGAGTACGAGGAGCTCGCGCCGGTGGTCGACATGGAGCGCGCGGCCGAGCAGGAGCCGATCCACCCGCAGCACTGGACGCTCGGCCACGGCTTTCGCGACGACCCGCGGCCGAACGTCGTCCGCGATCTGCGGATCGTCCACGGCGACCCGGAGGCGGACGGTGAAGTCTCGGTGAGCGGCTACTACGAGCTCGGGATCCAGGATCAGGCGTTCCTCGGGCCCGAGTCCGGCCTCGCGGTGCCCGACGGTGAGGGCGGGGTCGACATCTACGTCGCGACGCAGTGGCTCCACGTCGACCGCGACCAGGTGGCGCCCTGCCTCGGTCTCCGCAAGGAGCAGGTGCGGATCCACCTGGCCGGCGTCGGCGGCGCCTTCGGCGGGCGTGAGGACCTGTCGATGCAGCTCCACGGCGCGATGCTGGCGCTGCACACGAACCGGCCGGTGAAGATCGTCTACAACCGCCAGGAGTCCTTCTACGGCCACGTGCACCGCCACCCGGCGCGGATCTGGGCCGAGCACCGCGCGAACCGCGACGGGAAGCTCGTGAACGTCCGGATGCGGATCCTGCTCGACGGCGGCGCGTACGCTTCGAGCTCGACGGCGGTCACGTCCAACGCGGCCTCCTTCGCGGTCGGCCCGTACGCGGTGGCGAACGCGCTGATCGACTCGACGTGCGTCTACACGAACAATCCGCCCTGCGGCGCGATGCGCGGGTTCGGGGCGGTGCAGAGCTGCTTCGCCGCGGAGGCGCAGATGGACAAGCTGGCCGAGGCCCTGGAGCTGGATCCGGTCGAGCTCCGGCTGCGGAACGCCCTCGCGCCGGGGGACTCGCTCCCGACGGGGCAGAAGATCACGGGCTCGCTGCCGACGGCCGAGGTGATCCGGCGGGCCGCAGGGATCGCGGTTCCCGCGGCGGAGGAGCTGCCGCGAGACCCGATCCGGCTCCCCGGTGGCGCCGGCAACACGACCCGGGGGGACGGCGTGCGCCGAGGCGTCGGCTTCGCCGTCGGGTTCAAGAACATCGGGTACTCGGAGGGGTTCGACGACTACACCGCGGCGCGGGTCCGGCTGTACGCCGGCAGCGACGGCGAGCTCGCGGCCGAGATCCACTGCGCCGCGGCGGAGGTGGGGCAGGGCGTGACGGACGTGATCCTCCAGGTCGCCCGGACGGAGCTCGACACCGAGAACGTCGTGCTCGCGCCGCACACGACCTCCACGGTCGACTCGGCCGGCTCGGCGTCGGCCTCGCGGATGACCTGGATGGCCTCCGGGGCGGTGCAGACGGCCTGCCGGGCGGCGATGGACGAGCTCGCCCGCCGCGGCGGCCGGCTCGGGTCGGACGAGGAGATCGACCTCGAGCGCGTCTACCGGCATCCCCGCACGACGCCGCTCGACCCCGAGACCGGGCAGATCACCGGCGAGCGGGCGCACGTCGCGCTGGCGGTGGCCGCGATGCGCGTCGTGGCGGAGGTGGACGTCGAGCTCGGCCTCACGCGAATCGTGTGGATCGGGACGGCCCAGGATGTCGGCAAGGCCGTAAACCCGCAGGCGGTCTACGGGCAGATTGAGGGCGGGACGGCGCAGGGGATCGGGCTCGCGCTGATGGAGGAGATCCAGACCCGCGACGGGCTGATCACCAACGCGAGCTTCACGGACTACCTGATCCCGACGGCGCTCGACATGCCGCCCGTGGTGGCGGAGCTGATCGAGGAGCCGGAGCCCGATGCGCCGTACGGGGTCAAGGGCGTGGGCGAGCCGCCGACGATCGTGTCCACGGCGGCCGTGCTCTCGGCGCTCCGGGCCGCGACCGGGCGGGAGCTGAACCGGGTTCCGGTCCGCCCGGACGACATCTGCCTCCCGTGAGCGAGCTCTATGGCCTGCACGGACGCCTCCTCGCGCACGCCGGGAAGGGCGGCGAGCTCGAGGCGATCCTGCTCGAGTCGGCGCAGCTCCTCGAGTCGAATGACGACTGCCTCCTCTACGTCGTCAGCAGGGAGGCCGGCGAGCCCGACGCCGTCTGGGTGACCGAGGCGTGGCGGAGCCGCGAGGCGCACCGGGCGTCGCTCGACGACGAGGCGGTGCGGGCGCTGATTCAGCGCGCGATGCCGATCATCGCCGAGCTTCCGGAGCGGACGGTCGACCTCCACCCCGTGGGCGGCAAGGGGCTTCCCTCCTGACGCAACGGTCAGGAGCGAGAATTCAACTGCCTCCAGACCGCAAGTACGACTTCCGCGTCGAAATCGGCGCAGCTTCGCTCCGGAACCTTTACGGGACCTGGTCCCGTTAACGGACCAGCGAGAGCGTGGCCCCGGCCGCAAGGAGCAGGAGCCCGACGCGTTAACGGACCAGCGAGAGCGTGGCCCCGGCCGCGAGGAGCAGGAGCCCGACGAGACGTGGCCAGGTGATCGCCACCTCGTCCTGCCCGAGCAGGCCGAACTGGTCGATCAGCGCCGCCATCACGAAGTTTCCGGCGATCACGATCCCGATCGTCGCCGCCACGCCGATCCGCGGGGCCGCCACGGTGATCGAGAGGACGATGAAGACGCTCATGACGCCGCCGAGCCAGAGCCAGAGCGGCTCGTCGACCGCGGCGCGCACGCCGTCGAAGCTCCGCTCCCACACGACGAGCACGGCCAGCGTGCAGAGGAGCGAGACCCCGACGGCGAACGCGAGGGCCGGCGCGACGCCGACGCGTCCACCGAGCTCGCCCATCACAGCCGCCTGAACGGCGCCAGCGAGCCCCCCGATCGCGCACAGCGCGACCGCCACAGCCGTTCCGCTCGACACGGGGCGAAGCTATACGCTCCGGCGCGTCGCCGACGACGGAAGGAGCTGTACCGCATGGTCCGAGTCTTCGTCCTCTACGAGCAGGAGCCCGACACCGCCCGCTACGAGCAGCATGCGGAGCTCTGTCGCCGGGTTCCGGGCGGGATGTTCCGCCAAGGAAAGGTCTTCGGGGCGCCGATGGGCGAGCCGAAGTTCCCGTACTACGCCGAGTGGGAGTTCCCCGACATGGACGCCTTCAAGGAAGCAGCCCGCACCGACGAGTTCAAGGCGACCGGGAAGGACGCGATGGAGATGGGCGTGCCCTTCCACGTCCACTTCGCGGAAGTACGGTGACCGACCCGGCAACGTCATCCGCGCGCCTGTCGGCTGCAAACCACCAGCAATCTGAGTCCGCAGTCTGCTGGGCTTTTCGCGCGGCAATCGCACGGCAGCGTCACCGGATCGATCACCATGGCTGAGCCTGACTACCCGCGCCCCGTCGCGCCCAAGGAGCTCGGCTTCGAGAAGATCGTCTACGAGAAGGCGCCGCCCCGGGCGACGATCAGGTTCAACCGCCCAGAGGTCCTGAACGCCTTCGACTTCCAGACCCTGCGCGAGCTCGCCCGCGCTTGTGAGGACGCATCGTGGGACGACGAGATCCGTGTGGTCGTCCTCACCGGGACCGGTCGTGCTTTTTGCGTCGGCGCCGACCTTTCCACCTGGGCCGAGGACTACGTGGGCAAACCGACCGAGTACTGGAAGTGGTTCGGCGCCTTCAAGGATGCGCACGACCGGCTTCGCGAGATCGGCAAGCCGACGGTCGCCCGAATCAACGGCATCGCCGTCGGTGGCGGCAACGAGTTCCAGATGGCGTGCGACCTCGCGGTGATGGTCGACGACGCGTTCATCCGTCACGTCGGCCCCGAACATGGGTCGGTGCCGGCCGGCGGCGCGACGCAGTGGCTCTCGATCATGGTCGGTGACCGGCGTGCGCGCGAGATCGTGCTCATGTGCGAGGAGATCCCCGCGAAGCGGGCGGAGGAGTGGGGGCTCGTGAACTGGGCCGTCCCCGCTGCGGAGCTCGACGTGAAGACGGACGCAGTGGTCGAGAACCTCGTCCGCAAGCTTCCGCAGACGACGCGCTATGCGAAGCAGCACCTCAACTTCTGGCGCGACCTCGCCTGGCACGAGACGATCAACCACGCCCGCGACTGGCTCGCGCTCTCGATGGCGACCGAGGAGCCGAAGGCCGCGATCCGCAAGTTCCTCGACAAGAAGTGAGCGAACTCGTTCTAAGCGAGCGTGACGGGGCGATCGCCGTTGTCCTGCTGAACCGGCCCGATGCGCTGAACGCCCTCTCGGACGAGCTGATGGAGGAGCTCGTGGCGACGTTCGAGCAGCTCGATCGGGACGAGGGAGTCCGCTGCATCGTCCTCGGCGGCAACGACAAGGCCTTCGCGGCGGGCGCGGACATCGCGGAGCTCGCGAGCTCGTCGGCGATCGACCTCTACTACCAGCGGCGGATCGAGCGCTGGGATTCGATCCGCGGGCTCCGGACGCCGCTCGTCGCCGCGGTCTCCGGTTACTGCCTCGGCGGCGGCTGCGAGCTCGCGATGGCGTGCGACCTGATCGTCGCGTCGGAGACGGCCCGCTTCGGCCAGCCCGAGACGGGCCTCGGGATCATCCCGGGAGCGGGCGGGACCCAGCGGCTGACGCGGGCTGTCGGGAAGGCCGTGGCGATGGACGTGATCCTGAGCGGCCGCTTCCTCTCGGCGCGCGAGGCGCTGGACGCGGGGCTCGTGGCCCGCGTTGTCGCCAAGGAGGCGTGGCTCGAGGAGGCGAAGCGGGTCGCGCGCGAGATCGCGTCGAAGGGCCCGGTCGCGACGCGGCTTGCCAAGGAGGCGGTCGACCGTGCGGACGAGGCCTCGCTCTCGCTGGGCCTCGAGTACGAGCGGCGCGCGCTCTACCTCGCCTTCGCCTCCGAGGACGCGAAGGAGGGGCTGGAGGCCTTCGTGGAGAAGCGCCCGCCCGACTTCAAGGGCCGCTGACCAGCCGCTTCCTCGAGCCGCCTCGGCTGCGCACCCTCGACGACGACGACGTCGAGCGGCGGGCGACCTGGCTCGAGCTCTTCTTCGACCTCGTCTTCGTCGCCGCCGTCGCGCAACTCGGGCAGACGCTCGTCTCGGAGCCGACCGCGCACGGCGTGCTCGAGTTCGCGGCGCTGTTCGTCCCCGTCTGGTGGGCGTGGATGGGCTTCA
>DATLQK010000098.1:0-12441 GCA_035535195.1 Gaiellaceae bacterium
CTCGCGCAGCGTGTGGACGGCGTGCTCCTCGTCTGCCGTCCCGACCAGCTCACGCCGGAGACCGCGTTTGCCACTCGGGAGCTGCTCGACCGCCTCGAGATCAACGCGGTCGGACTGGCGATCGTCGGCGCTCGGGGCTCGACGCACTTCTACCTCCCCGGGTAACGGGCCCTGAGCGCCGTCCCAGCCCAGATCAGGGCAGCCACGAGCCAGAGATGACGCCAGTGAAGCGTGTCGACGAAGACGCTGTTCGCCAGGATCCCGCACCAGGCGCCGAAGAGCGCCGCGGAGCCGATCCCGTAGGTGTCGGCGCCCAGCACCGCGTTGCGGCCGGCGAAGCCGAGCGTCAGCACCATCAGCGCGAGCACGACGAGGAGCCCGAGGATCCCTTCCTCCGCGAGCGCGCGGACGTAGGTGCTGTGCGCCGAGAGCTGCGAAACGCGCTCGAACTGCCCGGGCCCGATCCCGAGCGGATACTCGGCGGCGAGGTCGACGCCGGAGAGCTGCGCGCCGAAGCGCTGGGTGTCGTAGGCCTGGAAAGACGCGCGCTCCTCCAGGAACGTCAGCGACGAGCTGGCGGCGACGGTGACCGCGAGCGCCGCGCCGGCGAGGAGCACGGTCGCGCCGAGCATGGCGGCGCGGCCGAAGCCGCCCCGGCGCAGCGCGAGCACGCTGAAGACGACGAGCGTGCCGACCGCCAGGTTCAGCCACGCGGCCCTGGAAAACGAGAAGAGCACGCCGAGAGTGAGGACGGAGAGCAGCACGAGCTTGGCGGGCAGCCGCAGCCGGAGCAGCCGCGGCGCCACGATCTCCTCCATCAGCACGAGCGCGGCGGGGACCAGAAACGGTCCGAAGACGTTCGGATCCTTGAACAGGCCCTGGGCGCGCGGCCCGCGGACGAAGGCATCCGAGCCGGGGAAGGGGGCAAGGAGCGCGAGGCAGGCGAGCGCGGCCGACAGAACGGCCGCGGCGAGGTAGGCGACGAGTACCAGGCGCGCCCGCGAGGAGGAGCGTACGTACGAGGCGAGCCAGAGCCCGAAGACCCCGAGGTACAGGGTGATCCCGAAGAAGTTGACGGCGCGCGCCGCGTCGATCACCTCGATCGACGCGATCAGGTTCAGCGCGAGGAACGCGGCAACGAGCAGCGTGATGCTGAGCGGCACGCGCTGGAGGTCGAAGCGCCAAGTGGCGACCGCGACGGCGATCAGGACGCCGAAGACGAGGTCGGCCGGCGCCGGCTCGATCCGCACGGCGGCGAGCAGCAGGATCCCGACCGCGACGGCGGCGTCGTAGCGCGTGAGCGCCAGCGCCAGCGTTCCCAACAGACCGAGACCGAAGCCAAGGACGAGGGGCACAGGAAGCGGGTGGCGGCCCAACGCAAGCCCCAGGGCCAGGAAGACCGCGAGCAGCGAAGCAGCAGCCGCGGAGAGGGCCGCCGCCCGCACCGCCTGCCCGCGCCGGACGGCGATCGGCTGGACGATCTCCACGAGGGACCCTCAGGCACGCACCCGCGGAAGCCGCGGGTGCTGCTCGTGATCACGCTGGCGGAGGTGGGCGGCGCGCAGAGCTACGTTGCCGCGCTCCTGCCCGCGCTCGCCGGCCGCTTCGACGTCTCCGTCGCAGCACATGGTATGGGCCCCCTCCGCGAGGCTGCGGCAACCACGGGGGCCCATTTCATCCCGCTTCGACACGTGCGCCGCGCGATCAATCCCTTCCGGGACGTGGCCGGGCTCGTGGAGCTGGCCCGGGTGCTGCGGCGCGAACGGCCCGACATCGTCCATGCGTCGAGCTCGAAGGCGGGGGTGCTTGGTCGGCTGGCGGCGCTCTTTGCCGGCGTGCCGATCCGAATCTTCACTGCACATGGTTGGGCGTTCGGCGCCCGCGCCGGTATTACCTCCCGCCTGTACCGGCTGGCCGACCGCCTGATGCGGCCGCTGACCTCGCAGACGATCTGCGTGTCGGAGCGCGAGCGCGCGGCGGGCTTGGCGGCACGCACGTGCGATCCGGGACGAACGGTCGTGATCCGAAACGCCGTCGACCTCGAGGCGTGGCCCGTCGCGACCGGGGAGCGGCTCAGGCCGCTGATCGTCTCCGTCGGCCGGCTGAAGGCGCCGAAGGACTTCTTGACGCTGGTCCGCGCCCTCGGCCTCCTGCCGGGAGGGACGTTCGAAGGCCTGATCGTCGGCGACGGCCCCGATCGCCGCATCGTGGCGCGCACCCTCGTCGGCCACGGGCTCTCCGGCACCGTGCGCCTCGCCGGCGAGCGCCACGACGTCCCGGCGATCCTCGCCGGCGCCGACGTGTTCGTGCTCTCCAGCCGCTCGGAAGGGCTGCCGGTCTCGGTGCTCGAGGCGATGGCCGCCGGACTCCCCGTCGTGGCGTCCGAAGTCGGCGGCGTGTCGGAGCTCGTCCTCGACGGCGAGACCGGGCTCCTCGTACCGCCCGGCGACGTGCCCGCGCTCACGCGCGCGCTCGCCTGGCTGCTGGAGGATCGCGCCCGGCGGCAACGTCTGGGCGACGCGGCGCGGGCGCGAGCAATGAGGGACTTCAGCCTCGACGCGTTTCGGCAAGCACATCTCGAGCTCTACTCCCGCGAGCTCGCAACGCGGGGGCTGCCGGTACCGGCTCCGTAGCGCCGGCGGCGGTACACGTCACGCAACGGGAGTGGCGAGTCGTGCCCGCCGCCGACCTTGGCGCGGAAGTCGAGCAACGAGTCGCGGGCGTCCACTTGGCGGCGCTGGAGTGCCAGCCGGTCGGTCGTGGACGTGTTGACGCCGGGCTCGCACGTCACGGCGACGCGGTAGCCGGCCTGCGCGACGAGCGCCCGCTCGCGCGGTCCGTGGAGGCCTGACGGGTAACAGAAGGCGGTCACCGGCCGGCCGAGCCGGTCCTCGAGGGCGACCTTGCACCCCTCGATCTCCTGGCGCGCGGCGCCGTCGCGCAGCCGGAGCAGGTTCGGATGGGTGACGGAGTGCGCCTCGAAGCGAAGCGTCCCCTCCGCGTCGAGCGCGGCGATCTCGTCCCACTCGAGCAGCGGCGGCTGGTCCCGATACCAGTCGAACTGCGCCCAGCCGGAGGTCACGGCGGTTGCGACGAACACAGTGCCCCGGAATCCCCGCTCGGCCAGGATCGGCAGCGCCTGCTCGGCGACGTCGAGGAAGCCGTCGTCGAAGCTCAGCCCGATCGTCCGCGGCGTCCAGGCCCGCTCCTCGAGGAGCCGCGCCGCCTCGACCACGTCCACCACCCGGTACGACTCCGAGGCGAGATAGTCCATTTGCTCGCGGAAGGCCTTGGGCGTGACGGCGAGCTCGTCGTGGTCGTCGGAGACCCGGTGGTAGAACAGAATGCGGAGGCCGGTTGCGTCGGGACGGCCCTGTGTCCGCCGCAGCCACGCCTCCGAGCGATAGCGGGTGGCAAGCGCCTTGAGCCCGTAGAAGCTCACCGCAGGCGCCCCAGCAACCGTCGCACCGGCGAGAGGCCCGTGAAGTAGAAGCGGCGCAGCCGGTCCGAGCGCTTGAGCTGCTTCCGGAGCCGGATCGCGTTGACGCGGGCCGTGACCGCGGCGGAGCCGCGCAGGCTCGCCGCGAGCCCGAAGCCCTGGCAGAGCGGCTCGAACTTGGTCGTGAACTCGAGCTTGTAGCGGTCGGCGCCACCGAGGAACTCCACCTTCGTCGCCCCCTCGTCGATCGCCGTCTCCATCGCGTCGAGCGTGTTCAGGAAGCCCGGCGAGTGGCGGCCGTAGGCGGGGTCGAAGCCGATCCGGTGGACGTACATGCTCCCCTCGAACAGGAAGAGGTAGTGGAAGGCGATCGCGCGGCCGTCCAGCTTCAGCGTCACGATCCGTGCGGCGTCGACCTCGGCGAGCGCCCGGATCGCCGCGCGGTGGAAGCGCTTTCCCTCCGGCGTCGCGAAGCGCGAGCCGTCCGGTCGGCCCTCCCAGCGCAGCAGGTGGAGCCGAAAGCCGTCTTCGAGCGCCTCGACCAGCTCGTCGGCCGTCCGCGCGACGACCGTCTCGAGCTTCCCCAGCTCGGCGAGATGGCGCCTGCGGCGCCGGTGCTGAGCCCGTGATTTGCCGGACATCCTGTCGCGGTAGACGGCGTCCCAGTCGCCGTCCACGTCGAGCACCGGCGCCTCGGCGCGCTCGAGGAGAAGGAGTCGGGAGGGTCCGAGCTCCCGCGCAAGGCGGCTGCCGACGGGCATCCCGAAGAGGTCGGCGAAGTCGTGCGGCGTCCCGGCCGCGCGCTCGGTGAGCGCCTTGGCCGCCACGACGCCGTCGTTCGGATCGACGAGCAGGTCGGCGAGCGCCGACTGGTCGCCGCCGAGGAACGAGAGCACGTCGAGGCCGCGCCGGCGCATGACACACAGCGGCAGCGCCCCGACCAGGCGGCCGTCCTGGTAGGCGACCTGGACGGCCAGGCGTCCGCCGGAGCCGTACTCCCGCCACCACTCCCGCAGCCACCCGTGCAAGAGCATCGGGCTCGGCCGTGGCATCGCCCGGACGAGGTCGTCCCATTCTCCGGAAAGCCGGGCGAAGGCGTCGTCGCCCGAGACGGTCTCGAGCGTCAGACCGCCAGAACCAGTGGCCGAGCCCACTCTTAGAACGTTCCCCGCCCCAGAACGGCCGAGTCCACGTGATGCAAAAACCGTTGCCGGTCCGCGTCCCGCCGGAGCACGACGACCTCTCGGCCGTTGCGGTGGCGACCGAGGTCGGCAAGGAGGTCGCCGCGCAGGTGACGGCGGTACTGCCACTGGCCGCGGACGAAGGTCGCTAGCGACCGGTCGGCGCGGCCGCGCGGCGACTCGCGCGGGACGCCCTCGACAGGCTCTCGGCTGAGGCGCCGGCGCCCGGCCCGCCAAAGGCAGCGCGCCGGTGAGGCGTCGAGGAAGACGACGACGTCCGCGACCTCGAGCCAGTCGGGGAGCATGTCGTCGTGCTGGGCGTCCACGACCCACGCCGGCTCCGCGAGTGCCCGGCGCTGGAACACCTCCCACTCGTCGGGCGGCGTCGCCACCCAGCCCGGCCGCCAGTAGAGCTGGTCGAGGTGCAGCACGGGGACTTCGAGGCGCAGCCCGAGCTCGCCGGCAAGCGTCGATTTCCCCGCCCCGGCGGGGCCGATTACCGCAACACGCTTCATCCTCTCCTTGAAGATTCCGACTTGGGGACTCGCCGAGTCCTGCCGGGGGAAGCTTTCTGATGTGGGCTCCAGGGCTCAGGCGGGGGGAATCGCGTACCGGCGCTGGCGGGCGTCGGCCGTCGCCCTCGACCCCAGGGCCGTCGCCGCCGCGGGCCAGACGCTGCTCGTCTGGCTTCCGTGCATCACCTTCACGGCGCACCGCTTCGGGCCGGGCCGGTTCTCCCTCACCGCGTCGCTCCTCCTCGCAGCCGTCTGGCTGATCTGCCTCCGGAGCGCCTTCTCGGCCGTCCACCCCACCCTGGGCGCGGCGGTCCGGTGCGCCGCAGGAACGGTGACGGGCTTCATCGGTGTCTCTGCCGTCGCGCTCTGGATCCCGGGCATGGGCATGGGTTTCACGACCGTGTTCCTGCTGGCGATCTCGGTCTTCGCGCTGACCACTATCTGGGAGGCGATCTCGCAACGGGTGGTCGGCAAGCGGCGCGTGCTCGTCGTCGGCACGACGAGCTCGGCGGAGGCCGTCGCCGACGCGATCTCGTTCGAGGGCGACGCCCCGTTCACCGTCGTCGGGGCCGTCGACGACGAGGAGCGCGACGCGAAACGGCTCGGATCGGTCGCCGAGCTGATGCGGGTGATCGACGAGCAGCATCCCGACCTGATCGTCCTGACGGACGGCGAGGGCTCGACGAAGGCGATCGACCGGCTCCTCTCCGGTCCCTCGGGAACCTTCCGCGTCGTCGGGCTGGCGCACTTCTTCGACCACGCGTTCGGGCGTGTGCCGCTCGAGAACCTGACCCCGACGTGGTTCATGAGCATCTTCCACGTCTGGCAGCGGCCGTACACGCGGTTCGCGAAGCGGACCTTCGACGTCGTCTGCGCGTCGATCGCGCTGCTCATTGCCGCGCCGCTCATGCTCGTGATCGCCGCGCTCGTGCGGCTCTCCGCCGGGCCGGTGATCTACCGGCAGACGCGCGTCGGCGAGGGCGGTCGGCGGTTCACGATGTACAAGTTTCGGACGATGCGGGCCGACGCCGAGGAGCCCGGACAGGCGGCCTGGGCCGCGGAGGACGATCCCCGAGTCACCCGCGTCGGCCGTGTCCTCCGGAAGCTCCACCTCGACGAGCTGCCCCAGCTGTGGGACGTGCTCAAGGGGGACATGTCGGTCGTCGGCCCGCGCCCCGAGCGTCCCGAGTTCATCCCGATGCTCGAGGAGGCGATCCCGTTCTTCACCCGCCGTCTCCTGGTCAAGCCGGGCATCACCGGCTGGGCACAGCTCCGCCGGGACTACACCTCCGACACCGAGGGCGCCGCGGAGAAGCTCTCGTACGACCTCTGGTACCTCCGGCATCGCACGCTCACCGTCGACCTGGCCATCTGCGCGAAGACCGTCTCGACGCTGTTCCAGAGGCCGGGCCGATGAATGACGTCCGCAGCAAGCGCGCGCCCGCGCCCAAGGTCTGGTTCCGGGTCGAGGAGGTCGAGATCTCGTGGCTGCCGGTCAGCGAAGGCGCCTTCCTGCTCTGGGTCCTCGCCGTGCTCGTCGCCGTCTGGGTCGCGGTGGCGGCGGCGCTCGGTCTGCTTTAGCGACATGGTCACGACCGAGGTTCTCTCGGAGGAAGCCGCCCTCGAGACGATCGGCGTCGACTGGGACGAGCTCGTGCGGTCGATGCCCCGCCCGAGCCCGTTCCTGCTCCACGACTGGCTGCTCGAGTGGTGGCGTCACTACGGCGACGGCGGCCGGCTGACGGTGCACCTCGCCCGGCGGGAGGGCCGGCTCGTCGGGGCGCTGCCGCTGTGCCGGCGGCGGCGGTACGGCCTCGCCGTCACGGAGTTCGTCGGCGGCTCGCGGACGCCGCTCGCCGACCTGCTGCTTGCGCCGGGCGAAAACGGCGACACGGCGGCGGGCCTCGTCGGCGAGGCGATGGTGGGCGACCACGACTTCGCCGACCTGTTCGGGATGTCAAGCCGCAGCCGGCTGATCAAGAGCCTGCCCGAGGGCTCTCTGCAACTGGTCGAGCGGCTCGAGGCGCCGGTGCTCGACCTCTCGAAGGGCTGGGAGGAGATCGAGCGAACCCGCCTCTCCTCTAAGGCGCGTGCGACGAGGCGCCAGCGGTTGAAGAAGCTGGCCAAGCTCGGGCCGGTGGAGATCACCGTTGCCCGTACGGCCGAGGAGCTCGACCCGGCGCTGGACGAGGCGTTCCGCCTCCACGCACTCCGCTGGGCGGGCCACCGCGAGACGTCGGGGTTCTCCTCGCCGACGGGCCAGAGGTTCCACCGAGCCGCGGCGCTGCGGCTCGCGCCCCTGGGCGTCCCCCGCCTCCTCCTCATCCGCGTCGGCGACCGCGCGGTCGCCTACAACCTCTACCTCCAGCTCGACAGGATGTGCTGCGGGGTCACGATGGCGTTCGACCCCGAGTACGCGAAATACGCACCCGGCACGGAGGCTCTGCTGTCGACCCTGGAGATTGCGGCCACGGAGGGAGTCGAGCGCGTCGAGTTCCTGGGCGCGGCGACGCCGTACAAGGAGCGCCTTGCGGACGGGGCCGAGCCGATCTACGAGGGCCTCGGCCTGGCGGCGACCCTGCGGGGGCAGGCGGCCGTGCAGGCGATCCTCAACGGCATCCGGCTGCGCCGCCGGCTGAAGCGCTCGCCGACGGCGCGCCGGCTCTACGCGCGAGTGCCGCGGCCGGGCCGCGCTGCGTAAGCGCCCTTGATCACCGGCGCAGCCCACCGGCGGAGCCGACGCAGAGTCTCCACGTCGTGCGTGGCGCGGTGTAGCTGGTAGTAGGCGCCAGGCGGGAACGACGGCAGGAGCGGCGAGCGCCGCTCCCGCAGCAGGGCAAAGAAGCGCTCGGGGTCGTGGCCGCCGTAGCGCTCGACCTGCTCGAACCAGCGGGCGCTGAACCGCGCGTCAGTCTGTGCCGGGCGTAGCGCCTCCCGCCTCCGGCGGCCGTAGTTCTCGAGCGCCGCCGAGAGGTCCGACTCTGAGTCGAGCTCGGCGGCCAGGGCGATCGCATCCTCGAGCGCGAGCTTCGTGCCTGAGCCGATCGTGAAGTGGGTCGTATGCGCAGCGTCCCCCATCAGGACGAGGTTGCCGTGGTGCCACCGTTCGTTCGTCACGGTGCGGAAGAAGAGCCAGGGTAGCGGCGCGCCCGGCCTCGCGTTGCTCTTCAGCGGATGGCCGTCCAGCTGGCGCTCGAACAGCGACTCGAGCAGGGCGAGCGAGTCGTCGTGGTCGAGCTCGGCGAACCCGAGCCCGGCCCAGGCCTCCGGCGAGCACTCGACGATGAAGGTGCTCGCGCCGTCCGCGTAGCCGTAGGCGTGGGCCCAGATCCAGCCCGCATCGGTCTCGACGAAGGGAAAGGTGAAGACCTCGAAGACCTTGCTCGTTCCGAGCCACACGTACCGGTTGCGCCCGCGCACGAGCTCGGTTCCGAACGTGTCGGCGTGACCCTCCCGGAGCCGGCTCGAGACGCCGTCGCAGGCGACCACGAGGTCGGCGTCCGACACCTCCGCGGGGTCGCCCACCTCGTGCTCGAACTCGACCTCGACTCGGAGCGCAAGCGCGCGCTCGAGCAGCAGGTCGAGCAGCCGCTGCCGACCGATGCCGTAGCCGTGGCCGCGGATCGCCGCCGGGGGCGCGGACCCGACGACGAGCTGTTCGCCGCCCCAGCGGAACGCACTCGTGGCGAGCGCCTGAGCCGTCGGCGGGTCCGTGGCTTGCAGCTGGTCGAGCAGACTGTCCCAGAACACCACGCCCCAGCCCTCGGTGACACCTGCCGGGTTCCGCTCGTAGATGCTGACCTCGTGCCGGCGGTCGCGCTCCTTCATCAGGATTGCGAGGTAGAGCCCCGCTGGGCCTCCGCCGACGCAGACGATTCTCATCTCTCGGGAAGGAGATTCCCCGGTCGAGGATGCGCGAGTCCGTTCCGGCCACCACGGTTCAGCTCAAGAGTCGACGCCCGGACTCGAAACGGGTCACGAGCTACCGTCGAGGCGTGCAATGGCTCACGGATCGGCTCCCCCACAGTCCTGTCCTCGTGCGGATCGCGCTCGTGGTATTCGTCCTCGCTTGGATCTTCGGCCCGTACGAACTGCGGGCCGCGGTGCCGGTCTGGGTTCCGTTCCTGATCGCGCTCGGCCTCGAGCTCCATTTCTTCGCCGGCGGCCTGCGACCGCCCCCGACTCGTCGCTCCGACCGCGGTCCGCAAGAGGCCGACCTCGACCTCTATGGCTACGGAGAGGCGGACGAGCTCTTGCTCGTCCGGGACGGGACGAACGAGATCTGGGTGCCGTACTCGGGGGAGTCGGCCGAGGAGGTCGAGGAGCTGATCGCCGATGCGCGGAAGCTGGACGACGACGAGGAGGAGGAGGAGGAGGAGGAGGATGCCGAGCCGGCCCCCGCGGAAGGGCGCTCTTGGCGGGCGCTCCGCCGCCTGCTCGCGGGCCTCGCGCTGATCGGGGTGCTGGCGGCGATCTTCTGGTTCGTCGAGAGCCGCTCGGGCTGGAACGGCCTCTCCGAGGACGCGCGCGCCACGGCTACTGCGCGCTTCTCCCGCGAAGCCTCGGCCGTCGCCGGAAAGCCGGTCACCATTCGCTGCGACGAGTCCGGGAACTTCGTCGGAGCCGTCCAGCACACGGACGGCGTCGCCCTGGTCGGCGGAAACCTCGCCTACCTGACCCCTGAGCGCTGTTTGGCTCTCTACCGGCTCGCCTTCGAGGGCAAGGTCGACTCGAGCCGGACCGGGCTCGCGATCGCCGTCCTCGCCCACGAGGCCTGGCATCTGCGAGGCGTGGCCGACGAGGGGACGACGGAGTGCTACGCGCTCCAGTCCGGCGTCCAGCTGGGCGAGCATCTCGGCCTGTCGCAGGGCACAGCGGAGCGCCTCATGCGGGCCCAGCGCATAGAGAGCACGCTCCGCGGCCGGCAGGACCCGGCGTACGCGCTGCCTGCGGAGTGTCGCGACGGCGGCCGGCTCGACCTCGATCCGGCAAGCGGCTGGTTTCCCTAGCCGAGACGACGAGCCTGGCCTTTTCTTACCCGTCTCTTAAGCCGCCGGTGCCACAATCGAAGCATGCTGCGAAGACGGCCGCTCCTCTTCGCGGCGGCCGCGATCGCGCTCGCCGCCGCGGGCGCAGGCGTCGTCCTCGCGACGCAGGGCGGCAGTACCCGAGCGGTAGGTACGACAGGTGGCGCGCCGGTAAAGGCATCGCAGGCTTCCGGCAAGAACACGTACGCGCAGCTCGTCGCCGCGAACTACAGGACCCTGAAGCCGCACCAGTCGACCCGGCTGCTGCGGTATGCAGATGCCGCCTTCGCTTGCTTGTCGCGGGACCTCGTGCTCGGCAAGCCGCGGACATCGCCGACGAAGATCGTGATGACCTTGCCGCCCGGAGCGAAGCCGTCCGCGGTTATTCGCAGCATGGGCAGGTGCGCGACGACGATCGGCGATCCGCCGTCGGGCTCCTCCTTCCAGCTCCGCGGGAACGCCGTGATCGTCTATCTGCCCAAGTACTGCATCCTCGACAAGAAGACGATCTCCCGCACGCCCCCGTTGCAGCAGCCCTAGTCCTCGGCCTTCCGACCGCTGAATGTGGCCGGCTTGCGCGGAGTGGGTATACCCGGTATATTACTCAGTATGTACCAGCGTTGGAGCCCTGAGTGAGCGTCCCGCACGCACTCCTCGCGCTCTTGAGCGAAGGACCGAAGTACGGCCTGCGCCTGCAGAACGAGTTCGAAGCCCGAACGGGCGAGGTCTGGCCGCTCAACGTGGGCCAGGTCTACACCACGCTCCAGCGCCTCCAAAGAGACGGGCTCGTCGAGACCGACGACGCTGCGGCAGACCGGCCGCAGAAGCGCTACCGGATCACGTCCGAGGGCCGCCGTGAACTGACCACGTGGCTCAGGACGCCGCCCGAGCTCGTGCCGCCGCCGCGGGACGAGCTCGTGATCAAGGTGCTCGTCGCCCTGCAGGTTCCCGGGGCCGATGTCGAGGAGATCCTGCAGGCCCACCGCCGCCATGTGATCGAGGTCATGCAGCGCTACACCAGGGTCAAGGCGACGGCCGCCGAGGATGACGTGGCGCTCGCACTCGTCGCCGACGCGGAGCTGTTCCGGCTCGAGGGAATCGTTCGTTGGCTCGACGCCGCAGACGTCCGCCTGAAGCAACTTCCGGTCGCGGCGCCTGCCCCGCTACCTGAGCCCGCGACCTTCACACCAGCACCAGCAACGGAGGTTCCGAAATGACAAGCGCACTCGAACTGCGCCGGGTATCCAAGGTCTACGGCTCCGGCCCGAGCGAGGTGCACGCCCTCGGCGACGTCAACCTCGCGGTCGAGCGCGGCGAGCTCGTTGCCGTGATGGGGCCGAGCGGCTCAGGGAAGAGCACGCTCTTGACGATCGCCGGCAGCCTCGAGGAGCCGACGAGCGGTCAGGTCCTCGTGGACGGAATCGATCTCGGCACCGTCTCGTGCTCCGATCGCGCGAAGCTGCGACGCCGGTCGATCGGCTACGTGTTTCAGGACTTCAACCTCCTGCCCGGGCTGAACGCACTCGAGAACGTCACCCTGCCGCTGGAGCTAGACGGCGTGGCGTCGAAGGCCGCACGTGTCACGGCTGTCGAGGCGATGGAGGAGCTCGACGTCGCGGACCGGGCGGATCACTACCCCGACGAGCTCTCGGGCGGTCAGCGACAGCGTGTTGCGATCGCGCGAGCGATCGTCGGCGAGCGCGGTTTGCTCCTTGCCGACGAGCCGACGGGCGCGCTGGACTCCGTGAACGGCGAAGCAGTCATGCGCCTGCTACGCGCGGCCACACACCGCGGCGTCGCAGGCGTCGTGGTGACCCATGAAGCGCAACTCGCATCCTGGGCCGACCGAGTCGTCTTCTTGCGTGACGGCCACGTAGTCGACCAGACCGCGACTCCAGCAGGTCCCGAGTCGTTGCTCGCGGCTGGGTGATTCGCCATGACGACGCTTGCACAGCGGGCAGCGCTCAGCGGACCGAGCAACGGCGGTGTGGCCGCACGCCGGGCAGTGGTCCGGTGGGGCACGCGGATGTTCCGCCGCGAATGGAGGCAGCAACTGCTCGTCGTCGCGCTCCTGACCGTCGCCGTCTCCGCGGCAATCGGCAGCATCACGTTCGCCTGGAACTCCGGGGCCGCTGACAACACCGACTTTGGCTCGGCGAACCAGCTGCTTCAGTTCGACGGCACCGATCCGCAAAAGCTCGAGGCCGGGCTCCGAGACGCCAGGACGGCGTTCGGGACGATCGACGTCATCGCTCACCGCTCGGTGACAGTCCCCGGCG